>MWEV01000123.1 GCA_002071245.1 Deltaproteobacteria bacterium ADurb.Bin026 | reverse complement strand
GTGGGGTAATGGCATATATTGCAATTGAGGCAAAGACCACCATAAGAAAGCTTTACCATGTCGTTTTTATGCATCCTTTCACCTGCCAGAATTCTTGCCAGAATTATATCGAAAACGGTATTTTTGTTATAGTAAACGCAGGCAGGTGCACCGAGTATATATTTTCCTTTAAGGCGAGCCACAAGAAACATGGCCCCGGGAAATACCGGCGTACCATAAAACAGCACCTCAGCGCCAGTTGCCTCTATGCCCTCCTTTGTCACATCATCCGGATCAACAGAAAGCCCACCTGTTGTTACTACAATGTCCGCACCACGATCAAATAGCTCAGCGATTGCACGGCTTATCTCTTCAATCTCGTCAGGCACCAGGGTCTTCCCTATTATATCAAGTTCATAACCTTTAATCTTCTCCTCAACAACATAAGAACCGTCCTGTATCCTTCCGCTATAGACCTCGCTTCCTGTAATAACAAGTCCTATTTTAAAAGATTTGAACGGTCTGATCGAGATAATGCCCTTTTCCCCTACCCTTTCAACCTTTTTCAATTCATTGGATTTAATATAAAGAGGAATAATTCTTGTGGCAGCCACAACGTCACCTGCTTTTACAGGGTGTCTGTTGGGAACCGTACTCAACAAAACATTCGGTAACCTGTTTATTTCATACAATGTTTTTTCGTTAACATAAAAAAGTCCGTTGACCTTGCTTTTTATGCTAACCTTGCCTTCTTTTGGCAAAGCAGCCTCCATAAATTCATCCATTATGGACTGGGCTATCCTCATCCCGGCATCGTCTTCATGAACACCCTTTATGACTTTATCAAAGACGAAAATATGCCTCTTTCCCAAATCAAGGAGCCTTTCTATATCTCCCTGTTCGATGATTCTTCCCCTCTTGAATGCCGCATCCTTCTTTTTACCTGGTATTATCTCTGTGATATCGTGCGCAAGGGTCATACCAACAGCGTCTTCAACCTTAACCTTTTTCAATGATGTATCCCCTTTCTTCAAGTATATTTATCTCATCTTCTGAATCAATATCGAAGACATTTCCTTCATCCCCTTCTATAAATAACACATTTTTCGAGTTTTTTTCTATAGTTTCCCTCAACCCCATATCACCGTTAAGCTTTTTCATCTCGGCGATATAGGGCTTAACATCCATAAGTACAGGATGTCCTTTTCTGCCCTGATGTAAAGGGACAACAATATCATGCCCATTATTATTTACACCTTCGAAGCGTTCAACCATATATCTAACCATTTCCCTCTTTAAAAAGGGCTTGTCACCAAGGTGAAAAAACACGGCATCACTGTCTTCAATATAGGGTAATACAGCCTTAATTGATGAAGACATACCTTCTTTAAAATTCCTATTTGTGATAATCGTTAAAGCAGAACAATCAAGGGTCGATATGTTTTTAACATAATCGTTTTTAGGATTGGTAACAAGATATACCCTTTCCACAACCTCCTGAAAAAAAGGTTCGGTTGCCATTTCAATAACATATCTGCCATTTATCTTTATTGTTAATTTGTTTGAACCAAGCCTGCTTGAAGTACCAGCAGCCAGAATTACTGCGTATATCTTTTTCATAAGAATAAACCCTGATCGATGGATTATCTGTTTTTGCTTACCGTTTGGTTCAGGTCTTTAAGAAGATTAGCCATGTTAATTCCGTATATTTTGGCTGCCTGTTCGATAGTATCAAAAAGCGCAGCCCGGCAACCGATACAACTCAATCCGTATTTTTCGAATATAGCAATGGTCTCAGGATATCTCTTTACAGTTTCATTAATAGACATCCCCTTGTGCATCATCAGATCATCCATCTTTAACCTCTATCAAAACACATCTGCCGAAAATATATAAATTTTGGTGTCCTTGTGTTTCCATGCATCTTCTGGAAGTCCTGCCTTCCAGCACGTATAACCAAGAAATGTCTCTCTGTCCCAATTGTTTTCTGTTGCAACCTGCGGAAGCAAGAGCCCCGAATAAAAACCTTTTTCAATATAAAGACCATGAGTACCGACCTCGATCTCATCAACACTTTGAATCTTTTTCATGGGCGTCAACACAGAAATCTCAATATCTATGTCCTTCCATTCATCTTTATCAAGAGGGGCAAATCTAGGGTCGTGAAAAGCCGCCTGGATGGCCATTTCTTGAACGGTTTCGGATAGCGGCTTAACACCCTTTATATATCCAATACACCCCTTTAGTTCGCCTTTCTTTTTAAGCGTAACAAATGCACCCCGCTTCTCTTTAAGTATGTCGGAAGACGGCATAGAGCCTTTTATTTGTTTTCCAGATAATGCAGATTCTATGACATCATATGCCAATTTTTTTAAATTGTCTTTATCTTCATCGGAAAGTTTCATACCTGTCAGCTCCCATGTTTTTATAAAAAACAGCAGAGACATAACCAACTACAGCGCTTTTATCCCCCGAAGTATCTCCGGAATTTGCATATTTCAAAACCTCACTGTGAGTCGCCCCCAATTTAGCTGAAAGCATCATTGTAGTTAGCATTGGGCCAGCGCCGCACGCTTCGCACTTTTCTTTACCTATATCAGAATAAAGACCTTTTATATCGAAGTCTTTAAGGCGCTTTATTACATCGCTATCGAGCTGCACTGCGCGCTCATATGAATAATAGTGAGACAGATCCGTACTTCCAACGATAAGTGCCTTTTTGCCGGTACTTTGTAAAGCCATGTGAATGACTTCGGAAAGCTCTTCACATATGGCTGAATCCTGAACCCCCATAATTACAGGAACAAGCCCGAAATCTTTCAACACAGTTTGCAAAAATGGTATCTGTACCTCAAGGGAATGTTCCTGCTCGTGTACATCGATGTTGTTTTGAATTAAAGGGCTATTTTGAAGAAGTCTGCCGGTTATTTCCTCGTCTATTTCAACGATTCCAATCGGCGTTTTGTAGCCTCCCTTTTCGATAATGGCAGCTCCTTTAAAATATTTTCTGTGGCTCGGCGCAATGACAATTACGACATCATATGCGCTTTCGGACACAGCCTTATAACCGTATGCGGCAACCGGACCAGAATACATATATCCCGCGTGAGGCGATATAACTCCAACAATATCCCCGGGTATCCGATCAAACCTGCTTTCATCAAGATACCTTACAATATCGCTTTTAAGCGTAATCGGATGTCCGGGATAAAACATATTGCTTACAGCCGGCTCTCGTATAAAGCCCATCTGCATCTCCTTAAATGTTTTCAATCGTTTGAAATGATTTCCACAATACGCTGAAGGTCGTCTTTTGAATAAAACTCAATGATGATTTTCCCCTTATTCTGCTTAAATGTTATATCAACCCTTGTACCTAAAACTTCTTTCAGCGACTCTTCAACATTACTAAACTGAGATTGCCTGTCATATGACTTCTTCTTCGCCTCTCTTTCAAGGTCTCTTACAGATATATTTTCTTTCAGTATCTTTTCGACAAATTTTTTCTGCTCAGCTTCATTCTTTAAGGTAACAAGAACCCTGGCATGACCCTGTGTCAACTTTGCTTCCCTTATAAGCTGTTTTATCCATTCGGGAAGCTTAAGCAATCTGACAAAATTAGAGATTGTTGCCCTGTCAATACCAATCTTTTTCGCTAACTTTTCCTGGGTATAGCTAAAATCTTCGATAAATCTCTCATAAACAGAGGCTATTTCTATTGGGTTCAGGTCTTCCCTCTGCAGATTCTCAATAAGGGCAATCTCTGCAGATTCTTTCTCATCTACATCTTTAATGATTGCGGGAACTTCCCTGAGACCTGCCATAACTGCCGCTCGAAATCTTCTTTCTCCGGCAATAATCTCATACCCTTTACCGTCCTTTCTCAAAAGCAGAGGCTGAAGCACACCCTTCTCTCTTATTGACGCAGCTAACTCAACAAGTGAATCCTCTTTTATCAAAAGTCTCGGCTGAGTTGGGTTAGGGGTAATTTCTTCAACGGGGATCAGTTTACTTGTACCCTTCTCCTCAACATCTTTCAAGATTGCAGACAGACCTTTGCCTAACGGGTCTTTTTTCAGCATTTTAACCCCCTCTCGATTATCTCCGATGCAAGTTCTAGGTAGCTTTGTGCCCCCTTAGAGCATATATCGTAAAGAAGTGCAGGTTTTCCATAGCTCGGAGCCTCACTCAGTTTGACATTTCTCGGTATTACCGTAGTGAAAACATTATCATGAAAATATCCCTTCACTTCGTCCATAACCCTGAACGAAAGGTTATTGCGCTTATCAAACATGGTAAGAAGCACGCCAAGTGTATCGAGTTTAGGGTTAAGCCTTTTTTTAATGATTGTTATTGACCTCAAAAGCAAGGCAAGCCCCTCTAAGGCAAAATACTCACACTGTAATGGTATCACAACAAAATCAGATGCTACAAGCGAATTGATAGTCAAAAGTCCGAGTGAAGGCGGGCAGTCAATAAAAACACAAGTATACGTTTCCTGCAGTGTATCAAACGCCTTTTTTAATACGAATTCCCTCTCTTCAACATCAAGAAGTTCGATCTCAGCACCTATGAGATCGGGGTGAGAAGGAACAATATCTAAAAACGGCACATCTGTCTTCCTGATAACCTCTCTGATATCCTTTTTGCCAATCAACACATGATACAGATGTGCATACAAGCCACTGTATGATATACCAAAGCTTGTTGTCGTATTACATTGGGGGTCCATATCAACTATAAGAGTTTTTCTCTCGGACACAGCTATTGAAGCTGAGAGATTGACAGATGTAGTAGTTTTTCCAACCCCACCTTTCTGATTTGCGATTGATATTATCATTATGTTTATTAACTTATCACAAAATAAACAAAATTGAAAAGGTGAAAAACTACAAAGCGTTAGATGTTGACTTGTCCAGCCAATATTGGTAAAAAAGATTCATGATACCGGTTGTATATAGCGATAAATTCCTTGCAGATTATATGACGGTTGACTGTGAAAATCCTGACAGAATCACATCCATTTTTACTGAAATAGAGGACATAGCTCAATTTATAGAGCCTATTCCCTGCGAAGTATCTGACCTGATGCTGTGTCACAGCGAAATAATCATCAAGCTTGTGATGAAAAACAAGATTACATACGAAACGGCAACACTCGCTGCTGGCGGTGCAATACGTGCAGCAGAAATTGCACTCGAAAAACCATCTTTTGCACTCATCAGACCGCCGGGACACCATGCAGGGCATGGTTTTAATGGTGGTTTCTGTTTCTTTAACAATATAGCTATAGCACTTATGAACCTATTTTCAAGAGGGTTTATAAGTGATGCACTGATTGTGGATATAGATCTACATTACGGTAACGGTACCTATGATATTGTTAAAGATGATAAAAGGATTGCCTTCAGAAATATTGACGCATCTTCAAGGGAAGGGTTTTTTAGTCAGTTGACAGAAGCATTGCATGATGCCGCTTCTTTTGATATAGTGGGATGCTCTGCGGGATTTGATACATATATAAGGGATTGGGGATCGCTTTTATTTACAAGAGATTATCTTGAAATCGGTGATATGCTTGCATCAAGCAATCCATGTTTTTTTGCTGTCTTAGAGGGAGGCTATTACATACCCGATCTTGGTGAAAACGTCCGCTCTTTTCTTGAAGGCATGCAGAAGCATTGTTTATAGCCGCAGTTTTATCTTTTATTTCAGGTATATACATTCAGACAGTTTTTGTTTTATCATTGGTCCCGGTTCTTATTTTGTTTTTTGCCTCCGGGTTGGCTACATTTCTAACACTTTTAAAAAAAAGGCAACTGACGATTGTTTTCATTCTAATATCTTTCTTGCTTGCAGGCATATTAAGGATAGGGATTGCATTTACGTCAAAAAAACCTGACATAGAAATAAAAGACGTAACAATATTTACTGGCACCATAGTTGAGTCATCCAAACAAATAAAAACTATAAGCTTATCGTCTCCTACACCCCTAAAGGGTTTAAAAACAATCTTCAGAACAGATGAAAATATTGATATAGGCAACTCGGTAAAAGTTTTTGGTAACCTCAGCGAAATCGAGCCTACTTTCAGCAACCCTTACATAATATCATGGAAGTGGCTGAAGTACATCGAGGGCATCCATCACGAGGTGAAAGGCAGACTAATATCATCAACATCGGAAAAAAATATCTTTCAAAGAGTAAGAAATTTTTTTCTCAAAAAGATCGATCAGTCAGAGGCAAAACAGGCAGAAATTATTAAAGCAATTACGATTGGCGACAAAACATCTCTTGACGACAACATCAAAACACTTTTTCTCAAAACCGGCACATCCCACATCCTCGCTATTTCAGGTCTGCATGTTGGTATTATATCAGGTTTTATATTTTTTTTAATTAAATGGCTTATCGGAAGACATTATGTATCAAGACTTTCAGGAAGAGATAAAAAGTATGCATCGCTGCTTACAATACCATTTGTCTGGTTTTTTATGTTGCTATCTGGCTCGGGTATCTCGACAATAAGGGCAACTATTATGATAACGGTTTTTCTTCTGTCAATAGTCATAGAGAGGCAACGGGATATTTTAAATACAGTTGCTTTTGGAGCTTTTATAATTCTATCAATTTATCCTCACTCGATCTTTATGCCATCATTCCAGTTGTCTTTTGCCAGTGTAACATTTATTATCATCATAGCATCAAGATCATATAACCTCCTAAAAACAAAAAACAGGGCATTGCGATGGTTGTTATCGTCAACGATTTCAACTTCAGCGGCCACAATCGGCACCATGCCAATCGTCGCATACCATTTCTACGGTTTTAATCCTTTCTGCATAATCCATAATCTCATTTCAATACCAATCATGTGTATGGCTGTAGTTCCTATGGGGCTTATAGGCGCGATTTTGCCACATGGAGAATATTTGCTGAAACTGGCAGGGGAAATAACAAATCTAAATGTGTACATACTAGGCTATTTGAATATCGGTTATTTTTTCCCAACTATAAGACCTAACCTTTTCGAAAGCACTTGTTTTTACTCACTAATTTTTTGCATCATTTTTATAAACAGAAAATTTGTAAGATATTCGTTGTGTTTCTTTTTAATTCCAATGATCGTTTTAAGTATCGTAGTTGCAGTGGAAAAAAGATTTAGTGGAAATATGTGCCTGAATTTGATTGATGTGGGACTTGGTGAGGCAATTCTCATAGAGGCCCCTAAAGGTATAAGAATACTTGTTGACGGCGGCAGCAATCACAG
>MWEV01000122.1 GCA_002071245.1 Deltaproteobacteria bacterium ADurb.Bin026 | reverse complement strand
CATTTGTTTTCACATATACCGCAGCCGATACATAATTCCTCTACAATATATGGTTTTTTCAGTTTAATCCTTTTTCCTGTGTAATCTGATTCCTCAGATAATTCAAATTTTATTGCCTTTCCTTGAACGGGGCAGTGTTCTTCACATACAATACAGTTGATCTTCTTTGCATATGGCAGACAGAGGTTTTTATCGAATACTGCTATCCCGATAACACTCTTTTTCTTTTCCTCGAGCGGCTTGTTTGGTATGGCTCCTGTTGGACACACCTGTCCGCAGAGATTGCAGTTATATTCACAATAGCCAAGACGAGGAATTAAGACAGGGGTAAACATTCCGTACAAGCCAGATCTAAAAAAATCTGGATAAAGGGCGTTTCTCAGGCATACCTTGATGCACTCGCCGCATCTAACGCACTTTTTTAGAAAATCCTTCTCGTTGTTTGCACCTGGAGGGCGGAGTAAAACCTTCTGATTTTGGGGGGATTGGAATGCGAAAGCCCTTGAAAGAAAAAATCCTGATACAAGACTTCCAAGAAAAACCCTTCTTTCCTTGATAAAAGTTACCTTTTCTTTTTTTTGTCTACCGCTGAAAATCGGTATGAACTTTACCCTTTTAAAATTACACTTAAACCTACAGTCCATACAAAGGATACAATCTTGCCTCTGTAATGTGTCTTCATCGAAGGCCGTTGGACAGATATTTTTGCATTCACCGCAATCTGTACACAGTTTATTGGGCAATCTTCTGAAAATAGAGAATCTGCTTGCTAAACCGAGTAATGTTCCAAGGGGGCAGAGGTTTTTGCACCAGTTTCTCTTTTCGTATTTTTCGAGAAATATGATCAAGGCAAACATGATGAAAGACATGAAGGCGGACGGATAGATGGTGTCTTTAAACGGGAGTATGTGGTTTTTTAAAAAGACATAAATAAACTCTATACCATCCCTTTTATCCCCGATTGCAGAATATAGTCCTGTCCATCCTGATTGTATAGAGTTGCCGATTATCTGGTAAAAAAAGAATGTTAAAGCCCTTACAAGGATTGCTATTGGGTCGAGTATACCCAACAGGTTTATGTTGAATAACGCCGCAAATAGCATGGTGAGCAAAAGATAGTATTTGAAGGTTGTTTTCAGAAATTTAAGCGGCAGTGTCTTTTTTATTCTGTTTGTAAGAAGGTCTATCAAGGTTCCAAGTGGGCATATCCAGCCACAGAAAAACCTGCCAAGCAATAGTGAAAACAAAAATATCAACAAACCTGGGAAGATGAGCATTGTGAATGTTTTTGTAGAAAGCATATAGCTTATTGCCACAATGGGGTTTGCCCTGAAAAAACTGTTTATTGCAAATGATATTTCATCTTTTCCTCTGTATTCGGTGTTTATAAACAGAACGATAAAAACTGTAAGGAAGATTAATTGGGAGATGCGAGACGGGGTGATTTTCATAGAATTTGATGAGAAATACAAATAGCTGACTGGGAATGGCTGGAATCGGATGCGTTTTTATCTAAGCTCGAAGCTTTGCGCTTCATGCCTTATCCTCTATATTCAAGTTATGTCTTAATGATTTTTATCTTGTTCAGGTTTATCTCTCCAAGGTTTCTTCTGTAAGCTGTTACTGTAGTGGGTATGTCCTGGGGTTTGAGATTAAACAATGTTGTTGCATATGCGTCAGCCGCCACAATATCTGTCGAGGCAATTACCCTGTCCAAAACCTTTACATCACTCAGACTTCCCCCCTGAGGTCCATGGTTGAGAAGGATTCTTGTTGCATCTATAATTACAAGGTGGCTTTTTACAGCCTTATTTATATCAGAAAGAGATTCTTCAATATTCCGGTGTATATATCCTCTGTTGCCGCCCATGATGCCCATCATGTTTTTTAATGCGAGCGTGAGGCGTGTAAGACTGTGGTGTTTGGCAACTGGCACATTGATGAGGACATTTGCCGACAGTGCTTCATCGTATAGCTCCCATTCTTTGAGGGCGACGCCGTTTAATCTGATGTTTTTATATCGCTCATCCTCCATGTATTTTAGTTCTACGCCTTTGATCCCTTTAAGTGCACTATTTATACCGCTGCTCTGATAACATCTTCTCGGGTCGTTGCAGGAATTGTCGAAGACTTTTACCTTTTTTGCACCTACATTTATACAGGCGTCAACTATTGTTTTAACCACTATCGGGTTTGTATTTGCAGCGTATTCAGGTTTTCTGTCCCACCCAATATTCGGTTTAACAACGACAACATCCCCTTTTTTCACAAACCTCTCAATACCGCCGACAGCGTTGATCGCATTTATTGTTATAGCAGCATGGTCTTTTCCTTCAGCAATTGATAGAACAGGCAAGGCCTGAGATAAACTGTTTTTTGGCAATCCCGCAAAGATCAAAGATGAGAGACCGAATTTTATGAAATCCCTTCTATTCATATTTCATAGTCTATCAATTTTATACTATTTGTCAATAGCATGGTATAATGGTATGGTTTCGAGCAGTTGTTCGACAATATAGCTGTTTAGTGTTTTTATAAGCTATGGTTATGTGAGGTGTTTATTATGGACAGACGGACTTTCATAAGATATATGACCATGCTTGGCGTGGGCTCTATAATACCCAATTCTTTCCTGAGTGCTGGGGAAATTGAAAGAATCCTGGACAATGAAGACAGGGAAGGTTTTTATATAAGGTTTATCAAACCAATAAAGCCTTTAGACACTTCAAAATGGTTATTAAAAGTGGGTGGATTGTGCGATAATCCGCAAACTTTTACATTAAATGATATCAAGAAACTTACAAAAGAATCACAGGTTTCAAGGATGAAGTGTGTGGAATCATGGTCAAGCAAGGCAAAATGGGGAGGGTTCAGACCAAAGGTATTGTTTGATTTGGTAAAGCCGAAAAAACAGGCAAAATATCTCTATTTTTACTCAGCGGATGACTATTATGAGTATATATCCCTCGAAGACCTCCTAAAGCCAAGGGTAATTTTTGCATATGAAATGAACGACGGTCCATTGCCGGATATTCATGGCGGGCCGTTACGTCTTCTGATTCCTTTTAAATATGGTTATAAGAGTGTCAAAACTATCCTTAAACTCGATTTTGTTGAGAAAGAAGGAACAGGCTATTGGTCAAATTTCGGATATTCCAAAGAAGCAACAATTCAGAAAGGCACTGATCATGCGCTTGATCTGGATACTTATAAAATATTGACGAAGGAAGGAGAGCCTGATTACTAAAGGTGGCTCTGGGTGTTATTTAAATTTTGCCTCAACATCTGTTTTGCGTAGGCTAATGCCTCTTCTTTTTCATTTATGTCTCCCGCAATCTGTCTTTCCCTGATTTCGTTCATAACCTTGCCTATTTGGGGGCCTTCCTTAAAACCTATTTCTATTAGTTCATAACCGTTCACGAGTCTGGGTAGAGGTTCTTTTTTCCATTCTGCATATGTAATAAGCAGTTCATCGCATTTTTCATGAACAAGTCTTGTGGAAGGGTTTTCTTGGCCTCCGGAACTGCCGTACATGTCGCATAAACTCAATAGAATAAGCGATGGAGTAAGCCCCTCCATTTTATAGACAATCCTCCTGATTGCCTTCTCTGTTGATTCGTTGTTGCTGATAAGGAATATCCTCATATGATTCTGGATTAGCTTGATGATGTTTTTAATTTCAATTGAACTGAATCTTAACCTTTCCATTATATCTGAGGCTATTTTTTGCGAATAGCGTTCATGATAGAAAAAATGAACAACATTCTTATTTTCATCGTATGAAAACGTATGGGGTTTGCCGAGGTCGTGGAACAGTAATGCATAACCAACATCTCTTAGATTTTTTGCATCAAGTTGATAGATATTATTGTATTTGTTCAGATACATGAATCCTGCTATTGTATGGCCAAATGTTTCGAGGACAAACCTTTTTTCTATATCCAGGTTCTTCATGCAGGCAAGTTCAGGGAATATCTCGAAAAGTAGCGATGTCTTTTCCATCATTTTAATGCCGTCGTAAGGATTTGGAGATACAATTATTCTATCTAGTTCGTATTTTATCCTTTCAGGTGCGGTTTTTATTATAAGATGTTTCAATTCTTTTATTGAATCGATTAGTTTACGGTGAATTTTGAAATCTTTGAGGTTAGAGAAATGGCGGATAGCCTTCAACATTCTCAAAGGGTCGTCTATTAAAGATATTTTGGAGGGATATATGATCAATCCTTTTTTAATATCCTCAAGACCATTTAGCGGGTCTACTAAGACATTGTTTTTTATATCAAACGCTATTGCGTTTATCGTAAAATCTCTTCTTGAGAGATCCTTTTCTATGGTATCATCGAGGAGGGTAATATCAATGGATATGTCCTTTTTTGCCAACCTATATATTTGAATTGGCTTTTTGCCGAGGACGAAAACGCCTTTACCAAAGAGATGTTCTATTTTGTTTAAATCTTTTCGATCAGACAGCGCAAGGTCGTAATCTTTTGGCGTATTATTCAGGCATAATTCTCTTATTGCCCCGCCAACAAGGTAAACATTGCCTTTGAAACGGCAGTCCAGTAAGTATTTTACAACCCTCTGACCTTTAATTCTTTCTTTAAGGGTCTCAAGGGGGATATCCAAGCCTATACCTTTTCGACTAAATCTACAAGACCTCTTGAAATTCTTTTTAGAGAATCTGTTATGTCAATATACAGGTAGGATGCCTTGGGCATACATACACCTGATATAAGTCTGTTCTGGTGAACGACATCATAATCAGCAATGAGTTCCACGAGCTTTTCTTTTGCATCTTTTATGTTGTTTTTCAGTATTGGATTTTGTGTCGAAATATAGTCTTTTGCATCACGAAACTGGCTGTAAGTAATATGAAGCAATGTTTTGATCTCTTTTGTGGCCTTTTCGCTGAAAAGTATTTTTGCTTCTGCCTTGACAAGCATTTTATTTACCAGATTGTCTATCGCCAAAGCGACTGTCTGGAAAGCAAGGACCATATTTACAAACTTCTTTTCCACCTGATCCTTGTCCTTTTCAGTTATTATTTTTTCAACAAAAGGCAACTTCGCATTTAGTGTGTTGTGAAAGTTATTTAGGCTTTCCTGTATCAATGTTTGATTGTTGGCGACGAATCCTTTGTATACCTTTTCGAGGATAGGCGTTAATGCTTCAAAAGTTTCATGGAATCCTTTTGTGAGTTCTTTTTCTTCCATTTTCCCTCCACAATGGTTTTTTTATAACTGATATTTTTATTTACTTATAACATATGAATGCAAATATGTCAGCAATGTATTAATATCTTTTTAAAAGTGTTATCCGTAAAACTTGTTTAAAAAAAGGATATTTTTTGTTAAACTTAAATATGCAAAATAAAAAACCCAATAGAGATAAGCGAAAAAGCAAAGGTATATTCCTTGAGATAAAGGATAAGGCCAAGTCAAAAGATAAAAAAACGAAAGGCTTTACGTTTCTCTATTTTATTATTGCCTTTATTGTTATAGTGGTAGTCAACAGCTATTTTTTTACAAGCGAAGTGAAACATATACCTTACAGTGAATTTAAAGAACTTATCACAAGAGGTAAAATAAGCGATGTTATAATAGACGCTGACTCGATTCAGGGTAATCTGACGCTTGAAAGCGGCAAAAAAACAAAATTTCTCACAAGCAGGGTAGATGACCCAGAACTTGTTAAGGATTTACAGAAAAACAACATAAAATTTTCAGGGCAATATGAGAATAAATTTATAAAGGCGATCATTTCATGGGTATTGCCGTTTGCCATTATCATTTTGGTATGGAATTTGCTTATGAGGAGGATGGGCGGGGCACCGTCAAGTGTACTGAATTTTGGAAAAAGCAGGGGAAAGATTTACGGTGAAGACGAGATAAAGATAACGTTCCAGGATGTTGCCGGTGTTGATGAAGCAAAGGAAGAACTCAAAGAGATCATCGAATATCTTAAGACTCCTGACAAGTTTCTTAAAATAGGGGGAAAGATTCCAAAAGGTATTTTGCTAGTTGGTCCTCCAGGAAGTGGTAAGACCCTTCTTGCCAAGGCAGTGGCAGGCGAGGCCAAGGTGCCTTTTTTTAGCATGAGCGGTTCTGATTTTGTTGAGATGTTTGTTGGTGTGGGCGCCTCAAGGGTTAGGGATCTATTTGCACAGGCACAGGAAAAGGCGCCGTGTATTATTTTTATCGATGAACTCGATGCGCTGGGCAAGGCAAGAGGTATAAATCCGCTATCTTCGCATGATGAAAGAGAACAGACGTTAAATCAACTCCTTGCTGAAATGGATGGCTTTGATACAAAGGCAGGAGTGATTATTATGGGTGCGACGAATAGACCCGAAATACTCGATCCGGCACTTTTAAGGCCAGGAAGGTTTGACCGACACGTGCTTGTTGACAGGCCTGATATAAAGGGTAGGGAAGAGATATTGAAGGTTCATGTAAATGGGGTAAAGACGGCTGACGATGTCGACTTGGCGGTAATTGCCGCGAGAACACCAGGTTTTGTGGGCGCCGACCTTGCAAACATCGTAAACGAATCTGCGCTGCTTGCCGCAAGAAAAGGCAAAGACAAGGTTACCATGGAGGAATTTGAAGAAGCTATAGATAGGGTAATAGGTGGTCTTGAGAAGAAAAAACGGGTGATGAATATAAAGGAAAAAGAAATTGTGGCTTATCATGAAACAGGGCATGCGCTTATGGCAGAACTGCTCGAAACAGCCGATCAGGTACATAAAATATCCATTATTCCAAGGGGTATATCTGCGCTTGGTTATACTATGCAGCTTCCTACAGAAGACAGATACCTTATGACAAAAAAAGAACTCAATGACAGGCTTGGAGTTCTTCTCGGGGGGCGGGTTGCAGAGGAGATAGTGTTTGGTGAGATATCCACCGGGGCGCACAATGACCTTTATAGGGCAACGGATATCGCAAAATCAATGGTTAAACAATATGGCATGAGCGAAAAACTAGGGTATGTGACTTATGAAGGAGAAAGAAAACCCCTTTTTCTTGATGTAAACCCTTCTTTCGGCACAAAAGACTACAGCGAAGAAACGGCTCGTGAAATTGATACTGAGGTGAAAAAGATAATAGA
>MWEV01000121.1 GCA_002071245.1 Deltaproteobacteria bacterium ADurb.Bin026 | reverse complement strand
GATAAGCAGTGCTTTGTCAGACGACTATTCCGATATATCGATTACAGAAAAAGATGTGCTCAAATACCGTAAGAGAATGATGGATGTAGCGAAGGGAAGGCTTTTTAAACAGATCGATAAATTTCCAGAGAGTAGAGATATAAAGCTGATTCAAAGGGTTGTAAGCGGTACCCCATATGAGGAGATATTGCGAGAACAGGAAGAGTTGGGCATTGATCTGATCGTAATCGCATCGCTCGGTAGAACGGGTATTGCAAGGTTTTTGATAGGTGGTGTTGCACGAAATGTATTGCAAGGCGTAAAATGTCCGGTACTTTTAACAAAATAGCATTGATAATCTGTTTTACAAAAGAGGGAAGTGGGGGTGATATATTATGTTAAAACCAACAAAGATACTTGTCCCTACAGATTTTTCAGAGTACTCCGACAAGGCGTTGAAGCAGGCGATAGATATAGCAAAACAATACAATGCTGAGGTCTATGTCTTGAACGTTGTTGCACCGATAGACAAATATATTATTGATTACTGCATGATTGGTGCATTTATTAAGGGGATTGAGGTCAGCGCAAAAAAAACAGCTATAGATAATATGAAAAAACAACTGGAAAAATTTCCTCTTGCAAAAGAGGTGAAGGTGAGTATTGATGTAAGGTTTGGTTTGTCGTATGATGAGATATTAAAAGAGGCAGAACGAGTTGGGATTGACCTGATCGTAATAGCATCCCTTGGTCAATCAGGACTGGCAAAATACATAATCGGCAGCGTTGCGAGAAATGTACTCAGGTCTGCCAAGTGCCCTGTGCTATTGACAAAATAGTTTTTTTAGATTGTCTTAAGCAAAAAAAATAATTTAGGAGTTTTAATTGATGAGTGAAACCAAAAGTAAAGAAGAGATGTATAACGAGGCGAGAATTTTACATAAATCTCTACATGAAAAATTGCAAACCTTACAGGAAAAACCGTATTTGACCCCTGATGAGGAACTGGAGATGAAACTGCTCAAAAAGAAAAAGCTTTACTTTAAAGATATGATGGAAAGAATCAAGCAAGATATGCAAACTTAAGCGATTCAATTGTATTAAAGAGTTCGTCAGCTCTGCTTATTCTGAAGACTATATCTCTGAAGGGTTTAATACCTCTAAACCCTCTGGTGTACCATATGAAGAATTTATGGAAACTTGCAACGCCCCTCTTTTCGCCCCAATACTGAATAGATTGTTGAAGGTGGATTTTCATAACATCTATGCGTTCATCAATATTTGGCGTTTCGTAGAATATACCTTCTTTAAAAAATCGTTTTAACTCCCTGAATATCCATGGATTTCCAAGTGCACCACGGGCTATTGCAACACCATCGCAACCGGTTTCATCAATCATTCTTTTTATCTGCAATACCGAGGTATTGTCCCCGCTTGCAATAACAGGTATATTAACGGCATGTTTTACGCCTTTTATTGCATCATAGTTTACTGTTCCGCTATAACCCTGAACCTTTGTCCTGCCATGTATACAAATGGCGCTTACTCCTGCATCTTCGGCATAAAGTGACACCTCTCGTGCATTTACGGAACCATCATCCCAACCTGTTCGGATTTTTACTGTAACAGGTGCTTCTGAGTGTTGAACTACCGCCTTAAGGATCTTTTTCAATCTCGAAGTATCTCTGAGAAGTGCTGCGCCTTTGCCTTTTCTCACGACCTTAGCAGCAGGGCATGCGGCATTGAAATCAACTAAGTCAAATGCATATTTGTTTATAATTTCAAATGATTTGGCGATTTGCTCTTCATCGTTGGAGAGGAGTTGGATACCAAGCGGTCTGTCTTCGGGGATCGAAGATATCATTCGGATGGTTCGTTTGTCTTTATGGCATAGCGAGTTGACATCAATCATCTCTGTAAAGGCAAAAGGAGCACCAAAGGAGCGCATAACAAGACGAAAAGGCAGGTCGCTTACACCAGCCATTGGTGCAAGCAGACAAGGAAATTCCAGTTTAAGGCTTCCAATTTTTAACATATATTTTTATAAATGAGGATTATTTTTCTTTGCTGAGATAATCACCGAGCAATCCTCTGCTGTGTTCGTCATCATGGCAATATACGCAAAGGTTTTCCCAATTTGAGCCATCCTGAGGATTGTTTTTATGATTCCCATCCTTATGGTGAACGGTTAAAAGGTGCCTGTCTTTATAGTCGAATTCCCTTGCACATTTTGCACAGATCAGCCCATGGATCCTCAACGACTGTTCCCTATAATCGTTCTTCGCAGTGTTTGCTTCTTTCAGTTCCCTCACAAAGTCGTCAACGGATTTTTCTGCTTCTTTCATCTTTGGTTTCGTTTTTTTGATTAATGTATATCCTCTTTTTTTCAAAATTTAAAACCTCATTGTTGTCTTAAGCACCACAGCCAGCATTCAATGGTCAGCTTTCAAAGCAGCAGTGCCTTCATATTTTTCTTTATGACTTCTCGATATTATAGCACAACCTCTGATATTGTTGAACCCAAACACCCTGTTGACATAAAAAAAAACATCGAATAGAATAATTTCTATATTTATGGAACAAACAAGTCAAAATTCAAAAGGCATTAATATCAGAAAGCTTTTTTCGATTTTAATGCTTATTTCATCGACAATATCCCTTTCAATGATAGCTATCATACTCTATCCCTTTGATCCAAAAGGCATAAGGGTAAACAGGATAGGTAGGTTTTGGGCGATATTAAATATCAAGGCAAGCGGAATAAGGGTTTACATAGAAGGCATTGAAAATATAGTTGAACCACCCTATATACTGATGTGTAATCATCAGAGCACTCTCGATATATTTGCGCTGCTCTCGTCGCTGCGTCTGCCTTTCAAATGGGTAGCCAAAAAAGAACTGTTTTCTGTACCTTTTCTTGGTTGGGCATTGAAAAGCGGAAGAAACATAAGTCTCGACAGGGAAAATCCAAGAGAAGGTCTTAAGGCAATGAATGAAGCAGTCAAAAAGATAAAGGATGGTATGAACGTGGTTATATTTCCTGAAGGAACATGGAGTACAAACGAGGAACTCCTGCCTTTTAAGAAGGGTGCATTTTCCCTTGCTGTCCGTACAGGTGTACCAATAATACCTGTAGGTATAATAGGAACCGGCAGATTGCAGCCTGAAGGTTGTTTTATCCCAAAAGAAAAGGGCAAGGTGTATATAAAGATTGGTCAACCTGTTTGCACTACAAAGCAGGGCCCCTCAGCCAAAACAGAATTGATGTGCGAAGTAAGATCTTGCATAGAACGGCTTATCCGATGCGAGCAAAATTAGCCGTATAGAGCTTTTCTTTTGGAGTAGCTTTAAAAAATCCTCACAGATTTTGTTATTGTCTTATTTTCAAAGATTTACAGAAAATACAGTTTCGTCACCCTTGTAAAACGCTGACTGATCGTTTTTTTTTCAAAAATGAAAAAACCGATTTTGCGGTGTTTATGGCTGAATTTCTTTGACTTTCTTTCTGAGTAGTGATACTAATTCTAAAAAGGTGTTACTGAGGGAAAATGTCCGAGCTTGTGAGATTTGGGGTATCTTTAGAGAAAAAACTTCTTGATAAATTTGATAATTTTATCAGAGAAAGGAACTATACAAACCGATCTGAAGCCTTAAGAGATATGATACGTCAAGAACTCGTAAAAAAGGAATGGGTAGAAGGTGAGGATGTTGCGGGTGCAATAACGCTCATATATGACCACCACAGAAAAGACCTTTTAGGCAGGATAACGGATATCCAGCACAATCATCAGCAGGTTATAATTTCCACGCAGCATATCCACTTAGATCATGATAACTGTCTTGAGATAGTGGCAGTAAGGGGTAATCCTGCTGAAGTACAGCGTCTTGCAGATGTGCTGAAATCCATCAAGGGCGTAAAACATGGGATATTAAATATGTCAAGTACAGGCAAGGGTATAGAGTAATAATTTTTTTATCTATTCGTAGCACGAACATAATTATAGTGCTACATGGAAGGTTGTTAAGGATGTGGTGGTTTTTTTATCTTGTTTTAATACGAAACAAAGGGATGTTTCATGGCGTGGCTTAGTTTTGCTATCGACTACGGCATCATAGGATTGCTGCTTCTTTTGTCTGTAATTTCACTATCTGTTTTTATTGAGCGTTGGTTTTTTCTCAAAAGACTCGATGTTAAAAAATACGGAGGCAGCAGAAGAGTGTTGGAGATTGAAATTACTCGCAAACTCGGGATTATTGCGTCAATAGGTAGCAATGCACCATATATAGGACTTCTTGGAACCGTTCTCGGTATTATGTTTACCTTTTACAGCATTGGTGTTGAAGGCTATCTCAATGCAACTGGGATTATGGTGGGTCTTGCCCTTGCTCTGAAAGCGACCGCAATTG
Source organism: Deltaproteobacteria bacterium ADurb.Bin026 (assembly GCA_002071245.1). Taxonomy (GTDB): domain Bacteria; phylum Desulfobacterota; class Syntrophorhabdia; order Syntrophorhabdales; family Syntrophorhabdaceae; genus MWEV01. The sequence goes on along the minus strand of MWEV01000121.1, from coordinate 1,097 downwards.
GTCTTGTGGTTGCGATACCCTCCATTGTCTTTTATAACACACTGTTACGGCGGGTCAAGGTAATCCTTTTGGAATGGGACGATATACATGGATGAAAAGGGCTTTGATTACATTAACATGATTCCTTTTATCGACGTGATGCTTGTGCTTCTTACCATAGTGCTGACCACAAGCACATTTGCTGTTACCGGGATAATACCTGTAGACCTTCCGAGGGTAACAGGAAGGCATGAGACCGCAACTGTGGCACACGTAGTAACGATTGACAAGGAGGGTGCCGTTTTTTTTCAGGGCAGACCAGTTAATATGCGTGAGCTTAAGACAGCTATTGGAACTGTGCCACGACAAACCCCGATTCTCATTAAAGCGGACAAAGATATCCATTTACATGGTTTTATAGAGGTGCTTGACCTTGTTAAGACGGAAGGGTTTAAAAAGGTCAGTGTTCAGACTGAGTGGGTCGGTAAATGAAAGATAGTTTAAGGTGGATGACTATATCCTTTCTATTGCATGCCTTTATTATAATACCGCTTGCTTTTGCCTCTTTTAATCAAAACGGAAAAACAAAGTTTCATACAATTGAGGTGGATTTTTCGATTATTAAGGATATACAGGGTGAACGACCTACTCAGACCTTTATGACAAAGACAATTCCAAGTTCAAAAAGGATTGGAGCATCTGGTAGGGCATCAGGCAAACCTTCGGGCAAACCCTATGAAAACAGTGTAAAAACGGAAAACATACCGGAGAAAGAGCAGATAAAACCTAACGCAGAAAAGACAATTGTTTCTGCGTCTGATGTTAGGGGTGAAATGGTTGTTCATGGAACGCCTGCAACATATGCTGGTTCTTCGGGGTCGTCCATGTTACTTTTGCAGCATGGGGGTGCAAAAGATGGCATTGGCGGTGGAGACGGAAGAGGCGGTGGGGGTGACGGAAACGGAACAGGGGAAGGCGGTGTAGACTACAGCTATATACGCAATGCGATTATGAAAAATATAAAATATCCGGACAGGGCAAGGAGGTTGGGTTTTGAGGGGCAGGTTGTGCTTTCATTTACTGTGCTTGAAGATGGGACTGTAAGCGATGTCAGGGTT
>MWEV01000120.1 GCA_002071245.1 Deltaproteobacteria bacterium ADurb.Bin026 | reverse complement strand
ATTTCTGAGCTATATCATAGTTATCCACTTTTCATTATGAATAAAATCTTTTGATTTTTCCATATAAAACCTGTAAACTGTTAAATATAACAGTAATGCATTAAGAATATTCCATGAAAATAGATGAAAACCGATTTTTCAGAGAGATTACTTTACGCATCTGCAGCAGTCTTGAGATTGAAAAGGCACTGTGGCATTGTTTTATTTATATAAAAGACATAATACCTGCCGATGAATTGATCCTTACAGTATATGACTTGGAAACTGGAACCCTTGATGTTGTTGCAACCGCTTTTGATAACGGAGGCATACCCCGCATGGATAAGATTCAAATGCCGAGACATCTCCAGAAACAACTGGAAGACCCTGTAAAATTTCCCCGTGTCAGGATATCAGACAACGTTTATAAAGACGAAATAGTTGGTCTCGTTGCAGGAAAATACCGTTGGGATGATTCTTCGATAATTGTCGGAAGATTGATAATAGAAGGTAAGTTTGTCGGTTCGATAATCGTTCGTGCCAAAGGTGAAAACAGATACACAGAAGACGATGCAAAACTTTGGTCACTGATCAATGAACCTGCAGCGGTTGCCCTTGCCAACAGTAGACGCTACCTTGAGTTGATGAAATTAAAGGAACTTCTTGCAGATGATAGCAGGTATTTTCAGAAGGAACTCCAACGAGGGTTCAGCGAAAAGATAGTTGGGGCAGAATTTGGCTTAAAATCTGTCATGAATCAGGTATTGAAGGTTGCGCCCTTGTCAAGCCCTGTATTACTCTTTGGCGAAACCGGAACAGGCAAGGAACTCATTGCAAACGCTATACACAATTTTTCTCCACGTAATAATGGACCGTTAATAAAGGTGAACTGTGGTGCTATACCAGATTCTCTTATAGACAGCGAACTTTTCGGGCATGAAAAAGGTGCTTTTACAGGAGCCCTCTTTCAGCAGAGGGGTAGGTTTGAACGTGCTAATGGAGGAACGATTTTTCTCGATGAAGTCTGTGAATTGCCTCATCATGCACAGGTGCGTCTACTGAGGGTTCTTCAAGAAAAAGAGATAGAACGTGTCGGGGGCACAAGACCAATAAAAATCGATTTACGTATCATTTCTGCTACAAATAAAGACCTCAAAAGTCTAGTTAACGAAAAGTTGTTCAGGGACGACCTTTACTACCGCCTCTGTGTTGTACCTATAAACATACCTCCGTTAAGAGAAAGAAAGATGGACATCCCAGCCCTTATAGAATATTTCATGCGCAAGAAGGCAAAGGAGATAGGACTTCATTTTATGCCCGAACTTGTCCCTGGAACCCTAGAAAAAATTGTTGAATACGGTTGGCCTGGTAATGTCAGGGAATTAAGCAATGCTGTTGAGCGTGCAATAATAATCCATGGAGACAAACCACTCTGTTTTGAAGATATTGTAGGCATACAACAGAGTAAAGAGAGTGAACCTGCACCCTTGAAAGAAGGCAGTTACTTAACACTCAGAAACATTGAGGAAATGCATATAAGACAGGCTATGGAAAAAACCGGTGGCAAGATCGAGGGTCCCGATGGGGCGGCTGCACTTTTAGATATGAATCCCGGAACATTACGGAGTAAAATGAGAAAACTTGGCATACCCTTTGGAAAGGCCGCAAAGGCAACATACAATAGAACATAATAGAAAAGATGAATGAACACACAGAAAACATGTTGCTTAAAGTAAAAGATAAAATGATATGAAAGACAGAGAAAAAACAAAAGATCAACTTATTGAAGCCCTTTCTCAGAGTGAAGCTAAATACAGAAGTATCTTTGAGAACGCCGTTGAAGGTATTTTCCAAAGTACACCTGACAGTGATTTGATTGCAGTAAATCCAGCAATGGCACGCATATTCGGCTATTCATCTCCAGATGAAATGGTAGCAGATGTAACAAACATAGGGCATCAGTTGTACGTCAACTCAAGAGATAGACATAGATTTCAACAACTTCTTGAAAAAGATGAGGTAGTGGAAGGTTTCGAATCCCAGTTCTACAGAAAAGATGGTTCAGCGTTATGGGGTTCACTAAACGTACGCACCGTCAAGGACTCTGCCGGCAATGTCCTTTTCTATGAGGGCACACTTGAAGACATCACAGCACGAAAAACCGCAGAAGAAGACTTGAAAAAATCTGAGGAAAAATATCGAAATATCTTTGAAAATGCATTGGAGGGTATCTTCCAGATAACCCCGGAAGGCAGATATCTTAGCGTAAACCCTGCTCTTGCAAGGATACATGGATTCAATTCACCCGATGAAATGATCCATTCCGTTACCGATATCGCACATCAACTCTATGTTGATCCGAGTCGCCGAGCTGAACTGAAACGCCTCACAGAGGAAAAAGGGTTCGTAAAGGACTTTGAAATCATGATGCGTCGAAAAGATTTAAGCCTTCAATGGGTATCTGTTAACTCACATGCCGTACGCGATAACAACGGCAATATCCTTTATTACGAAGGCACACTCCAGGATATCACTTCACGTAAACTCGCAGAGGAAGAACTTAGCCAACTCAAAAAGACATTAGAAGGCGTTATAAATGCAATATCATCAACGGTGGAAATGAGAGAACCATGTTCAAAAGACCACCAAAAAAGGGTATCAAAACTTGCCGGAGCAATTGCAAACGAGATGGGATTCACCCAGGATGCAATCAAAAATTTAGTAATAGCAGGTTTAATCCATGATATCGGTAAAATATCGATACCAGCGGAGATTCTTAACAAACCAGCACAGCTCAGCGAAATGGAATTCAGCCTTGTAAAAACACACGCATTGGCAGGTTATAACATTGTAAAAACATCAGGACTTTCCTATCCGGTTTCAGAAGTAGTGCTCCAACACCATGAAAGACTTAACGGTTCGGGCTATCCAACAGGTTTAAAAGGTGTTGAAATTTTACTTGAATCGAGGATTTTGGCTGTAGCCGACGTGGTTGAAGCTATTGTTTCAAATCGTCCGTACAGACTCGCTCTCGGTATAAATGCAGGATTGACAGAAATCAAAAA
>MWEV01000119.1 GCA_002071245.1 Deltaproteobacteria bacterium ADurb.Bin026 | reverse complement strand
TCCCAGTGGAGGGCTGAATCGTTAAAGCCCATCTTCTTTTTAAATGTCTTTGTGATATCAGATGGATTGCCAGAATATGTATCTACATAAGAGGCGCCAAGTGCGATATGCGAGTTACCATAATCACCTCCGAAATTTTCGTCGAACAGGGTATCTGCCATGAACATGTCAATCCTTGAAAACCGCCTGTCTGTGAGTGAAAATTCGCCTACCTTAGATGCTCCTTTGTCCATTGCAATCTGTTTTTTAAGAAATTCCTCGCCGGTTTTTGCCTCTGCATTTATTACCGAACCCTCTTTGAACAACAGCCTCACTTCCTCTACATAGTTACCGCTTCTGAAAGAGGGCAGGTTGGCACAGTAAGAGCCTTCGGTGCCACGCCAGTCAGGTGAGAAAAATACCTCAAAACTTGGGATGTTATGCCCTGAAACGCCGCTCCATTTCCGCTTCTCACCAGGGGTGATTTTCAAATCAATATGTTGAGACTCAATATGAAAATATTTCACCTTGAGATTGTTCAGCCATTTTTTTATTGCTGTTATGTTTTTAAGGATATTATCCCACTCTTTTACTGGGTCATCCTTGTCAAGATAACATGCCTTGATGATCTGTTGCTTATATTCATCCATATTTGTTTGTGCCTGTTTGGCAAGTTCTTCGGTAGGATAGGTGCATAGTGTCCATCCGTGAAGCCCTTTTTGTTCCCTTTTTTCGAGTATGTCCCTAAGCGGTTTTCTCGAGACAAGAAATTTACCGATTTTTGTGGGGTCAATATCCTTGAGATGCGTAAGAGATTCTGGTGCGCGTAAAAATATCCTTCCGCTCAGGTGTTCCATGAGTTCCTTATCGCCAGGCGCCTGAAAAATGAGCTGTCTGTTATTTGAAAATGAATAAAAACTGTATTCCATGCCGAATGTGGCGATCATCCGCTGAATCGGATTCATTCCCCATAACAAAATCCTTTCATAGAGTACCTCGGCAAGATTCAGTGCAGGCCGGTCAAATTGAAGAAGGATGATGTCGTTCTTTTTGAATCTGTTCTTTCTGGCTGTTTTCAATCCCCATATCAGTACATCGGCATATTTGTTCAACTGTGTTTTATTAAACAAGTTTTTCCTCCCTGCTATTTTAGATTATTTGATAATATATCAAAGTTTTCTCTGTTTAAAGGTTTGAATATATATGTAAAACCGAACATGCCCTCTTACTTTACTGGAAAGATTATAAAAATGAATGGATCCCATACCATATGTGATATGATGACAGGCACCATGCTTTTTGTCAGGCAATAAAAACCTCCCCAAAAAATCCCGCAGACGAATGCAGCAAGAATAAGGACGGGGTTTGCCGTTGGCACATGGACACCTGTGTAGAGCAACACCGTAATTGTGAATGCCAATAATCTTCCCCATTTTTGCTGGAAAAACCTCTGGATAAAACCCCTCCAGAAAACCTCTTCGCCAAAACCTATTGGAAAAAAAAGAAGCATTGCAATAAGGGCAGGTGAAACAGCTTCGCTATTTGCGTAGATTGAGTCGAGGTTTTCGGCACGTTTGGGTATTATGCCAATGCTATCGCTTGCCCAAACAAGGATATGGTTTCCGACGAAAAAGATTCCATAGAGCAGAATAGCTGCACCGACGCCAATAATGATATTGCGTATATTCCATTCATCTCTTCGAAATATTTGTCCTCCCCGAAAAGATATAGTGCCCAAAAAAAGCGTGTTAAAGGTCATCATAAGCCAGAAATTGAATGGTTTTGTTATAAATGTAAGATACCACAGAATGAACGCAATGATGATTGATGCAATTACAGTTTTCAACCCGATCTCCTATTCGTCATTTTCCGATATTCGAAGCCCGATGCCCAATAGCCAGAACGTACTTTAACATAGCAAAGGCATCAACTCATGAAATAATACTGAACAAGAAGAGACACGACAAACAAAACACTGAATACCGAATGTAACTGGGCAGTGGCTGCGTCAATCATGATGAACTGCTGATCAGGCACTTTGTTTTTGCGTTTTACTATCCCGATCAGCTTAAGTGCAAGGGGAAGTGAAAGCAACGTAATAAGCGACACAGTCGGAAGCCCGTTTGCGGTAATAAGCAAGATAACCGAAATATAAGCGCTTATGATAAGTCCATAATACATCCTTTTTGAATTCTGTTCACCTATTAGGATGGCAACGGTTTTTATATTAACCACCGAATCGTTTTTGATATCGCGGAGGTTGTTACTGTGCAAAACAGCGTCAACAAGAAAGGCTGCAGGAATTGCATAAAGTACAGGTGTCCATGAAAAGTGATGTGCCTGAACGAAATAGGCCCCCAGGGTCATTGCTGGACCGAATGATATAAATACCGCAAGGTCGCCGAGTGCATGGTATTTGAATGAAAAAGGTTCTGCCGCATAGAAAAGCCCGAGAACAGCACCTATGATGATAATCAGAATAAGATACATACCGTTTGGAATTGAAGCGGCAATATATATGCCAATTGATGAAGCGATCACATAGGCGACAATAGAGCCCATAAAAACCTTTTTTGGTTCGATCAGATTGCTTATCAATACGCCGCTTGAACCAAACGTACCCTCGCGGTCTACCCTTTTTTTGAAATCAAAGTAATCTCCTATCATGTTGGCGCCGGCATGTGCAATTACGCATCCTATAAGTGCAAGGGCAAAAAGCAGCCAGTCAATCTTCAAGCCAGGGCTCTCCATCTTCGCTATGATACTACCGAGAATCGGCGGCAGAATGCTTACAGTAAAGGAAAACGGTCTTGATGCCTGCCACCATATTGATACTTTTGACATTTCTAAGCCTCCACGGTGTAAATGTCTGACATAAAAGGTCTTATAGTATTACCTCAAGTCCCTTTTCTTTCAGATAGGTTTTTACCTGTTTTATTGAGAATGTTCTGAAATGAAACACAGATGCTGCAAGGAGGATACTTGCACCGCCCTTCACGACGCCTTCATAAAAATGTTCCAGGGTTCCAGCACCGCCAGATGCAACAACAGGCACAGTGACGACATCTGCTACAGCCTTCGTAAATTCGAGGTCATATCCTACAAGTGTTCCATCTCCATCCATGCTTGTAGGTAGAATTACACCCGCACCGAGATCCTGACACATCTTTGCCCATTCTATTGCATCTTTCCCGACAGGTGTTGTGCCTCCTGATACGACAAGCTCGAACCCCGAAGGCATTTCCTTATTGCGTCTTGCATCGATTGCAATTGTAATCCTTTCTGATCCAAACGCCTTTGCACTCTCTTTTATTATGTTTGGATTTTTAATGGCCGCGCTGTTTATCGAAATCTTGTCTGCACCAGCGATGATTGTCAGTTCAATGTCTTTGATACTGCTTATTCCGCCACCTACTGTAAGCGGAATGGTTATTACAGCAGAAACCTGTTTTACCCATTCAAGCCTTGTCTTACGATTTTCAAGGGTTGCAGCAATATCAAGCATGGCGAGTTCGTCCGCCCCTTCCTTTTCATAGAAGGCGGCGTTTTCAACGGGATCGCCGGCTTCACGAATGTTGACAAAGTGTACACCTTTTACTACGCGCCCATCCTTCATATCAAGGCAGGGCATAATTTTTATCGTTTTCACATTTTCTCCTTATTAATTGCCAGGTGGATAGCCATCGGTCATTGTCAATGACTGAATATTAAATACTACAAAGGCTTTCCAGCCTTCAAGTCAGATATCTATATATTTGCTATGAGATATATGTCATGTGCTCAATGTTGTAGAACCTTTATACACCTAACCGGTGAAGATATTTATAATGAAACCGAACAGATAAATCAAGAAAGAAATCTTTTCAATCTCGATACACGATGTAGAAGATACAAAAAATATAAAAACCACATACGTACATTTTTTTTGCAAGAACGAGCAGTTCAAATTATATTGGTATCATATCGCAATGTTGTCGTCTCAATAGTAAGGTAATTGTTCATCAAAATATTTGCCGTCATTTTTGTACCATGCCTTGACATGTTTTATTGCCTCGATAGCCTTTGTTTTTGCAGCAACATCAGAATTAAATCCTTGATGTGGCTGAACATATATATTGCCAGTTCTTTCCAATGCCATTTCAACGAGAGATTTCGCAGCTTTGACATCTTGGCCCGAGACTACTTCGCCCGCGAGAAGTCTTGTAAATTCTGATTCATTAGTAAATACATCAAGGCAAATACCAGAAATTTTTCCTGAGTTGTAAAGTTGTAGCAATATCGATTCGGGTGCTATCTCTCCACGTGTGATATTGATAAACATTAGACCGTCTTTAGCTTTAGAAAGATGTTCTGACGAAAAATAACCCACGTTGTAGAACCTGCTTTGTCTGTTTTTTGTAAGATTCATCGCATTCACTATAATATCGCTTGAGGCAATCGCCTCTTCCTTTGTGACAAATCGTACGGTACCTCTATATAGCCTATCCAGTTCATCATGTCTGATATCAACTCCCAGAACGGTGAGTCCATTTGCCTCTGCAAGCTCGTAGACCCTTTTTCCGATCTTTCCTACCCCGAAAACGCTGAGAACCCTATGCTTGTCGAGCTCAATAAATGCGTCGGAATTCTTTCTCTCAAAGGTTTCTGTATTTTTTGTATAGTGGTTCAGTTTCCCTGCCACTGCATAGAGAAACTTCATTGCGGTTTGAGCAACTGCATTGACACAGTATTCTCGGAGGGAAGCGATGTTTACATTTTCTGAGAGATGTTCAAAGTGGTCATACCCTGCGCTTCTCGTAATAATACTTTTCTTTTTTCCGTTCATATAATTGTCAGGAATAACAGAGTGGGTTTTCGTTGTAATGATATCAGGCAGTACAATGTCGGGGTTTTGTTTCAAGAAAACCTGTACATTGTCAGGTGTAATAAGATAGTTATGTTTTGGTGGAATTTCGTTTTGCTCAATGGCTTTTATGATCTCCTCTTCAAGATGGGAGGCCTCAGGGCCTAACGCCTCAAAATGGATGATATCGTAGTTTGCCATGTCTTTTTTGCTTTTCACTTCATCTTTCATATTGGCTCCTTTTCGGTGTTAACCAGCTTTCTGACTTTTTCCATGAATTCTTTCAATCTTTTTTCATATCCTCTGTCTGTGGGATGATAATAACGTTTGTTTTTCATCTGTTCTGGAAAATATCCCTGTTTAACGATTGCGTTTGTGTAGTCATGTGGATAGAGATATCCTTCTCCATAACCTAATTGCGCCATGAGTTTTGTCGGTGCATTGCGGATATGAAGCGGTACAGGGTATTCCGGCAAGGTTCTTACATCGTGCATGACTGTATTATATGCCTTGTAGATCGCATTGCCTTTTTCACATAATGAGAGATATACACACAACTGCGCAATGGCAAGATAACCTTCCGGTGGCCCGATAAACTTGAATGCCTCAGTGGCTGAAATCGCCAGTGTCAATGCATGGGGGTCTACATTTCCAATATCTTCGGACGCAAACCTTACCATCCTTCGCAATATATAAAGCGGGTCTTCTCCGCCTTCAATCATTCTGGCAAGCCAGTAAAGCGATGCATCCGGATTGGAACCTCTCATGCTTTTGTGTAGTGCACTTATAAGGTCGTAGTGCATCTCTCCCTTTTTATCATAGACAGCTATGTTCCTCTGTAAGGCCTCTTTAAGGGTTTCTCTGTCTATGGCCCTTTTCTTTTGGTCATCTTCCTTGGTTATTTTGTAGCATATTTCAAGAAGATTTAGCCCCTTACGTGCATCGCCGTTGGCAAGCATTGCAAGTTCTTCTATAATATGTTCTTCAATGACAATAGATGAATCTTTCAATTCCTGGTCATGGTTAAGTGCTCGCTTTATGATGGTAATGATCTCTTCGTTGGAAAGTGGATTTAGCGTCAGCACCTTCATGCGGGAAAGCAGGGGTGAGATGATTTCGAAAGAGGGGTTTTCTGTTGTGGCGCCAATCAGTATTATGTCGCCGTTTTCAACATGAGGCAGAAATGAATCCTGTTGTAATTTGTTGAATCTGTGAAATTCGTCGACAAACAGTATGATCTTTTGTAATTTTGTCTTTTTTATTACCTCTTTTACCTCTTTTAGTCCAATGCTGACGGCGCTCATCGGGACAAAAGGAAGCCCTGTTTCCTTACCGATAATCCAACCGATGGTTGTCTTTCCAACACCACTGGGTCCCCAGAGTATGATGGAAGGTATCCCCCTTTTTTCTATCAATACCCTCAAGAGCTTGTCCTTGCCAAGCAGGTGTTCCTGCCCGACAAAATCATCAAGCGATTCTGGACGCATCCTGTCAGCCAGTGGTTTGCGGTTGTCTTTGGATTTAAAATCCGAATCTTTAAATAATTCCATACGTTGTAAATAATACCAATTAATATGTACCTATTTCAAGGAAATAGGCTTGTGAATAAAATATTTAACGAAAATAATTGTACAGGCTTACAAAACGCCATAGGGTTGAAACG
>MWEV01000118.1 GCA_002071245.1 Deltaproteobacteria bacterium ADurb.Bin026 | reverse complement strand
CATTGGCTATCAGCCATGAGCTAAACAAAGAGGAGGTGCTAAATGGAAGAGAAACGAGAACCAAAAGGCTGGAATCCATATTTGGCAGGCGCCCTTACTGGACTGCTATTGGTTCTATCGGTTTGGTTTACAGGTAAATATGTGGGTACATCAACCACGTTTGTTCGCTCTGTCGGGTACATTGAAAAGGCATTCAACCCGGAGAGGGTAGGCGCTATGGAATATTTCAAAAAAGAGGCACCCAAGATAGACTGGCAGTTTCTTTTTGTTATAGGGATATTTATCGGCTCTTTTATTTCTTCGACCACATCTAAAAGTTTCCGATGGCAGGCTGTACCGTCAACATGGGAATCACGTTTTGGGCCAAGCAAAGCAAAAAGGGCGATCGTGGCCTTTATAGGTGGTGCCATTGCTATGTTTGGCGCACGCCTTGCAGATGGGTGACCGAGCGGACATGGACTGAGCGGTACGCTTCAGTTGGCAGTCAGCGGTTATATTTCATTGATATGTTTTTTTGTCGGGGGCATCATTGTTGCCAAAATCCTTTACACAGGAGGTGACAAAAGATGAGCGAGCTTTTTTATGGATTAATAACAGGCATAATGTTTGGTTTTTTGCTCCAAAAAGGACGCGTAATCCGTTATGACAAACAGATAGGGGCTTTGCGTCTTGTGGATATGACCATTGTTAAATTTATGTTTACATCTATACTTGTAGCGATGGTAGGGGTTTACCTTTTAAAGGACCTTGGCCTATCAAAGCTTTCTTTGAAACCAACCATCCTTGGTGGAAACATCATTGGTGGGCTTATTTTTGGATTTGGATGGGGATTGCTCGGATATTGTCCTGGCACTCAAATTGGAGGCCTTGGTGAAGGCAGATGGGATACAGCCTGGGGTATCCTCGGTATGCTTGCCGGCGCAGGGATATTTGCCGAAATGTACCCTTTTCTCAAGGCAACCATATTGAAATGGGGTGATTTTGGAAAGATTACTATCCCTCAAATACTGGGCATAAATCACTGGATTATCATAGCCATCTTTGTATTGGGCGGTATCTTTATGTTCCGTTGGTTTGAGAAAAAAGGTCTTTGACAACGATTGGCAAAAGATTTTTTAACCACAAAAAAGTCTATAAAGACGATAAACAACAAAGAGGTATACCTATGAACAAAAAGGAAAGGCTCGTGGTGATAGGCGGGGTTGCAGCGGGCATGAGCGCAGCAAGCAGTTACAAGCGGATAAAGCCAGATGATGAAGCTATCGTTCTGGAGAAGGACTACTTTATATCTTACGGTGCATGCAGCCTCCCATATTATATATCTGATGATGTGAAAGATTTTAATCAGCTTATTTCCCTAACACCAAAAGTAGCAGAAGAAGAACGTGATATTAGGGTGATGTTGCGTCACGAAGCTGTTGCAATCGACATTGATAAAAAAGAGGTGCGTGTAAAAAACCTTGAAAAAAATGTTGAATCATCCATCACATATGACAAGCTTGTGATAGCGACAGGCGGTTTGCCTGTTGTTCCATTACTTCCTGGCATTGATTTACAGCATGTTTTTACGATCAGAACACTTTTGGACGGCATAGAGATAAAAAGATTCATAGATGACTGGGGTGCATTCCGTGTGTGTGTTGGTTCCCCGGAATGTCTCTATGTTAATAGTTTCGGAACTGAAAAACGTCCCATGAAGGCGGTTATTGTGGGCGGTGGATATATAGGCATGGAAATGTGCGAATCTCTGAGAAAAAGGGGCATTGAAGTCACAGTCGTAGAGAAATTGGACCGTGTTCTTGGTTCAATGGATACGAGCATCACAAAGATTGTGGAAGATAAAATCATCAAAGAAGGGGTTAGGTTGTTAAAGGAAACATCGGTGGAAGGTTTTAAAGGACATAAAGGACGGATCACAAATGTAATGACCGACAAGGGAGAGTTGGAAGCTGATTTTGCGATATTGTCTATCGGGGCACGCCCAAACACGAAACTTGCAAAGGATGTTGGTATTGAGCTTGGAGTAGGCGGTGCCGTAAGGGTGGATGAGTACCTCCACACAAATATACCGGATATTTACGCGGCGGGAGATTGCTCTGAGGCGCTACACAACGTAACAGGCAAAAAAGTGTACATACCACTTGGAACTACTGCAAACAAACAGGGCAGGATTGCAGGTGAAAATGCGGCAGGTGCAAATCGCAGATTTGAAGGGGTAGTCGGAACGGCGGTTACGAAGATATTCGACCTTGAGGTTGCGCGTACAGGACTTTCCCCGGTCGAGGCAAAACTCGAAGGATACAACTTTCTGGTGTCAACGGTACAGGGAAGATCGAGGAGCAGCGCTTATCCAGCAGGAAAACCAATCACTATTACCCTTGTGGTCGATAAATATACCCGAAGGCTTCTTGGTGCCCAGATGGTGGGTGAAGAAGGTGTTGCACACAGGATAGATACACTTGCGGCATGTCTTTATGGGAAGATGACCATAGACGATGTATCAAGGCTCGACCTTGGTTATGCCCCACCTTTTGCAACGGTTTGGGACCCAATCCTTGTTGCGGCAAACGTGGCTTTGAAAAGACTATGAAGGCAGATGCAAAACAGCTTGAAAAACTAAATAGATGAAAGTGGCGACTACAAAAGGGATACACACGCCTTGTTTATTGCAAAAAAGGTTATGCGAAGGGGTTTAGATGTAAAAAATAATCCAGACGTACCAAATACAACCAGACGTACCACATAGACAACTAAAGTTTTCTAGGTGCGTAAAGCAAAGGTAAGCCACGTTTTTAGTATTCAGGAACATATCTACGATCCATAAATGTGTATTAGCTTTTTTAACGATACATCAATATGCTTATTTATAAATTCATGTTAATTTGTCAAAAAATGCATTATAATCTAATATGCTGATTAAAAGATTGCTGTATTATTCGTATGAAAAACTCCTCGAAAGAGGCGTTAAAAAAAACAAGATGCCTACACATCTCGGCCTGATCCTTGATGGTAACAGAAGATATGCAAAAGAGATGGGCTACGATGATTTGACGATTGGCCATAAACTTGGTGCGAAAAAACTCGATGATGTACTGCAATGGTGCAATGATCTGGATATAAAGATTATTACAATATGGGTCTTCTCAACTGAAAACATTCAAAGAAATAAAGAAGAGGTTGAGGCATTGCTTAACGTAATACAAGAGAAGATAGTGGAACTTACCAAAAGCCCTGTGATAAAGAAAAATGGTTTTAAAATCAAGGCTTTGGGCAAGATGGATGCATTACCGGATTCGCTCAAATCAGTGATAAAAAATGCTGAAGCGTCAACAAAGAACAACACAAAACACATATTAAATATTGCAATAGGTTACGGAGGAAGGGAAGAAATAGTGGAGGCTGTACGGAAGGTTATAAGAGAAAAAAGGGTCGACAGCATTGAAGAGTTGGCGAACAGTATCACCACCGAGGACATCACGAGCAACCTGTATACAAACGGTATCCCTGACCCCGATCTCATTATAAGGACGAGCGGCGAAATACGTTTAAGCGGTTTTCTTCTATGGCAGAGCGCATACAGTGAGTTCTATTTTTGCGATGCCCTTTGGCCTGTCTTCAGAAAAATCGATTTTTTTAGGGCTATACGAAGCTATCAGCACAGAAACAGGAGATTTGGGCGATGAACTCCTGCAGTGACAAGATGATGTGTCTTAGTAAGACGGAATTATTCAAATCGCTTAGCCCAGAAGAACTCCAGAAACTGGAAAGCAGGCTTAAGGAACGTGTATACCCTCCAAACACCGCAATCGTCAGGGAGGGCGCCCCTGGAGATGCAATGTTTATCATCAAGGATGGCAAGGTCGATGTAAAAAAGAGGGAACAATCCACAGGTATCGACATGACAATAGCGTCCCTTGGAGGCGGGGCGTGTTTTGGCGAAATGGCCCTTCTTACGGGCAACCCTCGTTCTGCCACGGTAATGGCTACCATGGCAACATCTGTATTTGTGCTTGAAAAAAAGGATTTTGAAGCACTTTTACGGGAAAACCCTACTATTTCAATGTCACTAAATAAAATTGTCGCTGAGCGGGTTGAGGCGCAGAACATTCAGAGGGGCATGGGCGTCAAATCCCTTGCCTCGACAAATATCGATGCTGATATACTTTTGCTTATCCCCAAACAAACTATAACAAGGCAGAAGGTGTTACCCATATCTTATGCAAATAATACCCTTATGCTCGGCATGACCAAGCCAAACGATATCCTCGCTATAGATGAGGTGAGGAAGTTTGTTAAAGGTGTGGCTATTGAGCAGGTCCTCATTTCAGAGGATGAATTAAAGGTTTTCATGGAGAAGGACTACCCCGAGATTATCAAAAAGGGAGAGGAAAAAGTAGAGGTCAGTATAGACAACCTCCTCGACAACATGGATAACCTCCAGTCCGATATCTTGAAAGATATGGAAATCGAGGAAGGCAAAGAAGATGAGATAGGTGTTGCCGACCTTGAAAGTGAGGCGCAGGGCGCTCCTATCGTGCGATTGACAAACAGTATTATCGGCATGGCATTGAAAAAGGGTGCAAGCGATATACACATCGAACCTATGGAGAAGGGATGCAGGGTGCGTTACAGAATCGACGGTATGCTGAAAGAAGAGATGATGTTGCCTCGCAAGGTTATTCTTCCCCTTATAAGCAGGATAAAGATCATTTCAAAACTCGATATTACCGAAAGGAGAATGCCGCAGGACGGCAGGATCACCATGAGAATCGATAACAAATCCGTTGATTTTAGGGTGTCTTCTGTGCCTACAAAGTTTGGAGAAAAGATATGTACAAGGATCCTTGACAAGAGCAATACAATGCTTGGGCTGGATAAATTGATTTCGAACAAGCCTACGCTCGATCTTGTCAGGGAAATGATTGCGAAACCATATGGTATTATTTATGTAACAGGACCCACCGGTTCAGGCAAAAGTACAACACTTTATAGTGCACTCGCTGAAAAAAACAGTATAGACGTAAACATTTCAACGGTCGAGGACCCTATAGAATATGATCTTGCAGGCATAAATCAGGTTCAGGTAAACTCTGACATAGGCCTTGATTTTGCGAGAGTTCTCAGGGCTTTTTTGAGACAGGACCCTGATATAATTCTTGTTGGTGAAACAAGGGACAAGGAAACCGCTAAAATCGCCGTTGAGGCGGCGCTTACAGGCCACCTCGTATTTACAACACTCCATGCCAACGATGCACCAAGCACATTTATGAGGCTAAATGAGATGGGGATAGAGCCGTTTCTTGTATCCACATCTATCATCGGTATTATATCCCAGAGACTTGTGAGAAGGATTTGCCCCAACTGCAAAGAAAAGTATAAACCTGACAACGTGATTGCAAAATATCTCGAATTGCCCGAAGATACAGAATTATATAAAGGCAAAGGCTGCGATACATGTAATATGTCTGGCTATAAAGGCAGGGTTGGAGTTTATGAAGTGCTTAGCGTAAACGAATCACTGAGACATTTTATCGGTGAGGGTGCCGATACCCAGACTATCAGACAGGAAGCCATAAAGGGGGGCATGAAATCCCTCAAAGACTATTGCCTGATATTGCTTAACGAGGGGCTAACTACAGTGGATGAAGTCTTAAGGACAGTGGCAATCCAGTCTTGAGAAGAATAATAGTTAAAACAAAACTCGCGTCTTCGTTATTAAGGGTTCTTCTATGGATATCCGTTTTTGCGCTCATTACCCTGCTTTTCTATGCCTGGCATGAAGATGGTACCTGGAAAGATATAATAAAGTTTTATAGATTTTTCTTTGAACCAAAAAGACTCAAAACTTTTGTGGCATCCTTCGGTCCATTTGCATCGGTAATGTTCGTCATTATCCAATCTGCACAAGTTGTTTTTGCACCAATCCCAGGTGAAGTGACCGGTTTTGTTGGTGGTTTGTTGTTCGGCAAAGCCAAGGGTGTGATACTGTCCACAATTGGGCTTACGCTTGGTTCTCTTCTGGCCTTTACAATTTCAAGGGTTTTTGGCATTAAAGTGGTAGAAAAGATCGTTAAGAAGGAATATATTGATAAGTTTAATAATTTCGCTACGCATAAAGGGTTGAACATAACCTTTATACTGTTTTTGTTGCCTGGTTTTCCAAAAGATTCCTTGTGCTACCTACTGGGTTTGAGTCGTATGAAACTCGCTGATTTTCTGTTTATGAACATATTTGGCAGATTGCCAGGAACCCTGATGCTCACGATGCAAGGCGATGCAGTTGGTCATCAAAAATATCAGGCGTTCTTTTGGCTGCTTGTACTAAGCATAGCCTTTACGGCAATCCTTTATTTCACAAGAAATTACATCATGCGCTGGTTTGGCAATGCAGTTCAAAGGTTTTTACTTTTGAAAAACAAGAATAAAAGGCATAAAAGCATAATACCGGACAACAAAGATACATAACCAACACCCTGATATCCATTTTGAATATTTTAAGAAAGGTCGCCAGGAAGAAATCGAAAGCCTATTTCTATCGTGTCCATATTCAATGAAGCAGGTATGGGTGGCAGGGGTTCAACTGACCTCAGCACCCTCAGGATTGATTCGTCGTATACCCTGTTGCCAGATCTTTTTTCAATATTGATATCGGTAATTCTACCGTCTCTTCTTATCCTTATCGTTACTATGGTTTCAAGGTCTTTTTTGAATGAAGACATACCTGGCAGTCCCCAGGAATTTTTAATCTTTTCCCATATCCCAAGTATATATTGTTGTGATACAGGATCCATAGGTCTTGACCCACCATCTGAAGAACCGGATAGCCCAAACCCCTGTCCCCCTGCCCTACCTGTGCCACTACCTGTGCCGCTCTTTGCCTGCGAAACATCGAGGTAATCGGTCCTTTTACGAATTTCCTTGATTCTTTCGCTAAGGCGACTAAGTTCCTCTTTCGATGCGGTTTCTTTTACAGGTGTCTGTTTTACAGGCACCTTTTTCTTTGACAGAGATATTGCAGGTTCTTTTTCTTTTCTTTCGAGTTTTGGTTTTACCCTTGCTGGCTCAGGTTTTTTTTGTGGAACAGGCTTTGAAATCTTTTTTTCTGTTCTTTCCCTTGCGGAGCCTGGAATATCTTCTGAAATATGACCAGCTCCTGATCTGCCTAAGCCAGGGTCTCCAACAAGATTAACTGAGTAGGAGGATAATATATTTAATTTCTTCGATGATTTTTTAATAGGTATACCAAATGCACCTATTACAAGAATATGCATAACAGTTGACAGGACAAGCCATTTAAACCATTTCTCTTCTTTCATTATTGTTCTAAGGGTCGGGTAACGATATTCACCTTTTCTATCCCTGCCTCCCTTACAATACCCATGCAACTTACAACAAAACCATAAGGCACGTCTTTGTCAGCCCTGAGAAAAATTTCCTTATCCTTTTTATTTGCAAAGAGGAATTGTACTGCCGGTTTAAGGTCTTTAAAGCTGATTTTTTTCTCATTTAGAACAAGTTGCTGATCTCTTGTAATACTGAGAATCTGTGGTTCGTCCTTAGCCGCAAGGGGCTTTGTGGTAACCTTTGGTATGTCAATATTTACCCCATGCTGCATCATAGGTGCAGTAATCATGAATATAATAAGCAGGACAAGCATGACATCGACAAGGGGGATAATGTTTATTTCTGAAAGCGGACCTTTTGTATCTTTTGATATTCTCATTTTTCAAGAAGATTAATAATATAGATTACAGCATTTTCCATTCTGGAGTTGATCCTTTTTAACCTGCCAACAAAATAATTATAAGCAAGAACAGCAGGTATCGCTGTGGCAAGCCCAATAGCGGTTGCTATAAGCGCCTCGCTTATACCTGGTGCCACAACCGAAAGACTCGTAGTCCCCTTAAGACCTATCTCCCTGAAAGAATCCATGATACCCCAAACTGTGCCGAACAGCCCAATAAAAGGTGCGGTGTTTGCAGTTGTTGCAAGAAAAGATAGTCTTCTTTCAA
Organism: Deltaproteobacteria bacterium ADurb.Bin026; assembly: GCA_002071245.1. Classification (GTDB taxonomy): domain Bacteria; phylum Desulfobacterota; class Syntrophorhabdia; order Syntrophorhabdales; family Syntrophorhabdaceae; genus MWEV01. The sequence continues at coordinate 1,744 of MWEV01000118.1, read as the reverse complement.
GCCGTTCCGTCTCTTCGGACAGGGTTATTTTCAGAATATTTTCAACATGTTGAACAATATCCGGTCTGATACCAGGATTATCTTTTTGAATTGAAGTTATTTCTTTATATGAGGCAAGCATGAGCCTGTAAAATGCATTATCAGGATTTTCTCTGTATGTGGATATAAGCTTTTTGTATGAATCAGCGTTTTTCGCAGCATTAAAAAATTTTTCGCCTTCTTTCTCAATCTTTTTACATTGTTTCCACTTAAAAAAAATGATGGTCCAAGAAATTATTGAGAATAAAAAAAGGATAAAAACAACTATCTTTGCAACTGGTCCTGCAGAGTAAAGAAGACTTAACACCCCACCTGTGTAATCGTTTATACTTGAAATGCCCATTTGCATAAAAACATAACACTATTCGGACTTGCTTGTAAAGAAAAACCCCCTGGGTGGGTCCCAGGGGGAAGGGGGGTTATTATGAGAAGCTTATGGAGGTGAATTTCGATTTTATGAAGTGATACTTTGTGAAAAATAATTCATGTTGTGCACCACATCCTGTTTTATTAAGGCTACATTATCCTTATATGCTGATACAAGCCCCATAAAGTAGCTTTTATCGGCAGGAATTTGTGAATTATTTAACATAGTGTAAATTTATAACATCAAGGTCTTTTTGTCAAGAGAAAAAAATATATTTTTCATTTTAGAGAAAAAATATATTTGTGCAATCATCGACCCTTTTTGAGACTTCAATGCCAGGCATATGTATAATATGACATGTAACTGCTGAAACAAGTAGGGCCTCGATATCGCGTAATTCGTTGTTAATTGTTCGACGTGCGGCATAAGACAAACAACAACTGATATTATTAAGCTCTTTTTGTTGCATCCTGGGTCTGTTTACATCTAAAATATAGCACAATCAAGCGAGGTACACATGGATAAAAAGGAAAATATTCTTCAATCATCTGCTTTGCAGGTAAATCTCGAGAGAACGGCTGTACATGTTGAGATACCGGAAAAGTATTCGATCCTGCTCAGTGTTGTTGAGAGGTATTACGGTGTGTATAGAAGAACACAAGAACTGCTGTTGGAGCTAAATCACCCATATATAAATTGGGAATATGTCTTGAAAATGTTAAAAACCTTATCTATCGGGGACTTCTATGAATTCAATAAAGATGTCAATGGGTTTGAAGCACTTAAAATAATACTTAACATATATTTTGATGTAATATCGAAATCACCATCAGAAAATACAAGGGAAACCGCTATCCGTTATCTAATTGAATTCGTATCGACAATAGCATCAAGCAGCAATACATTTCGTGAGAGAAATATGCCATTATTTCCATTCGTAATAGACAGACTCCTTCATATATCAAAAGAACACGCACTGCTCTTCAAAAAATGTTCGGGCAATGTAAAATCACTGCTAACTTGCTTTGACCAATATGGAATAGATATTCCACATGATATCATAAAGGATTTTCTATACAGGGTCTTCAGTGAAACATACCTGTTTTGGTTAACACAGCCTGATCCCGCAGCATGGATGCCCAGCGAAAAAGGATTACTGGCTGAATCAGTCGAGATGTATCGGACAGTTATCGAACCTCTTACACACAAACATTTTAATGTATTGCTTGAACAATTGGAATCTATCCGTAAAAATTATTTTATTGACAAGCATGTTTTAGTTGAAAAATACCTTAACATGCCGGATTACACACAGATAACAGACGCATATTTTCTTAT
>MWEV01000117.1 GCA_002071245.1 Deltaproteobacteria bacterium ADurb.Bin026 | reverse complement strand
AGACAAGATTATTAAAGAAGGTCTTGACCGGGTAATCATTGCATCATGTGCGCCTTCGCTCCATGGAGAAATGTTTAAGGATGTTCTGAAAAAATCGAATCTCAACCCATTTCTTTTAAGAAGGGTCAGCATCAGAGAGCATTGTTCTTGGGTTGGCGATGATATTGATAAAAATACAGAAAAGGCAAAGAGACTCATCCTCGCGGGGCTATACTCTGCAGCGCATCATGTTCCCCTTGAAGAAAAGGTTGTTGATGTAAAAAAATCTGCGCTTATTATCGGCGGTGGAGTGTCAGGCTTAAGTGCAGCCCTTTTTCTGTCAAAAATGGGCATGTATGTATATCTCGTTGAAAAGGACTCCAAACTCGGTGGTCATGTGAGAACCTTGAAAAATATTTGGCCTTCAGAAAAGAACGGCAACGATATAGTCGAGGAAATGGTTAATGAGCTTGTAGAAAGAAAAAATGTCGAGATATTCACGTCAACAAAGATTACTAATTTTGAGGGGTTTTTTGGAAATTATGATGTGATGCTTGAAACACCTGATGGCGAAAAAAGGATCACGGCTGGCGGAGCAATTATAGCGATAGGCTTTTCACCTTTTAACCCGCTTCTAAAACCTGAGCTTAAATATGGAGAAGACGAAAGAATTATAACTACGCTTGATTTTGAACAAAATATTGACAAGTTGCATCTTTCTGATAAGCCAAGGGTCGCCATACTTCACTGTATTGGGTCAAGGGATGAACAGATTGGAAAACCTTACTGCTCGAGGATTTGTTGTGTAAATGCGCTAAAGATTGGGAACGCAGTCAAGGACAGATATAAGGACTCTTATGTCGAGTCATTCTATATGGATGTAAGAACTCATCCGAAAGGCGGGGAAGAATATTTCGAAGATACACAAGAAAAAGGTGTCCTTTTTACGAGGGCAAATGTGGCAGAGATTAATCCTTCGCCTACAGGTATTATAATCAGAGGGGAGGATACGCTTTTAGGCGAGATTTTTGAGAGGGAGTTTGACCTTGTAGTGCTTTCAATAGGTATGTCGCCCCCTGATGATAGTAAGCTGATCGCTAACCTGCTTAAAATCACACTTGATAAGGATAAATTTTTTCTTGAGGCACATATAAAACTTAGACCCTTTGATACAGCCGTGAAAGGAATTTTTATCGCAGGCTCATGTTCCGGACCAAAGGATATAGAGGAATCGATCAATCACGGCAGGGCATCTGCTGTTAAATTATTTGGGTTTTTGAATCTTGGATATGCATATGTGGATCCATTTATTTCTTATGTTGATCCAAAAAGGTGTAGTGGTTGCAGGATGTGTGAACAGGCATGTATAGCAAAGGCGATCAAATATGACGAGCACAACAGGATCGCACGTGTGGAAGAGGCCGCGTGCATGGGATGTGGACTATGCAATGCAACATGCCCTTCTTCTGCAATAAGTCTTAAGGGATATATTGATAGCATGATTGACGATGAAATAAGTGCGTTAATGGAAGCAATATAAAGGTAGATACAAAGTTAAAGGAAGAGTTTTGGAGGAATAATGTCCACAGATAAGGTTGAAAAAAATCCTGAGATTATTGGCTTTGCATGTTTATATTGTACATTTAAGGCATCTGAAATGGCTGGAAGCCTTAGATTAAAATATCCGGAGGGCGTTAGGCTTATTCAAGTGCCTTGTTCGAGCAGGGTCGACCCGGCATTCGTCCTTAAGGCAATCTTTGAGGGGGCTGACGGCGTTTTTGTCGCAGGATGTCACCCTGGTGATTGCCATTTTATAAAAGGTAACTATTTCACAAGACGAAAGATTGCAGCATTAAAGGAAATGTTGGACGCATTTAATATGAAAGAAAAAATACGGCTTTTTTGGGTAAGTGCTGCTGAGGCAAGGCGATTTGTTGATAAAGTCACAACCATGTACAACGAAATAAAGGAAAGGAAAAATGTTAGGGAAAAAGGTTAAAAACGGGGCCATTGAAGATGCACTCAACAGGTTTTTAAAAGAAAAAGATAAAAACAAGCTTGTAATTGGTTTTGAAGATAAAGAAAATGGAGTGTTTCTCCGTGCATTCGGGGATCATGTTGAAAATTTTTCACTTTTTAATCCTTTTTTTGGTATAAACAATGCCTTACATTTCCGCCGTTTATTTTCAAAGGGAACAAAGATTATTCTTTTGTTAAGGCCCTGTGAAATAAGGGCTTATGTAGAACTGATAAAGCTTAGTCAGATCGAAAGGGAAGATATCATCGCTGTTTCTATTGATTGCCCTGGAACAATATCATCTAAGAGCATAAACAACAACATACCGCTGGAAGCAAAAAAATTAAAAGAGTATTTAGAGGGAAATGATATGCTACGCTGGGCGTGCAAGACATGTAGAGAAAAAAGGGGGGTTGTGGGTGACGCGGGCATAAGAATCGATCAGGATGGTTTTGCTTGGGCTGTTCCTTACAATAATAAAGGCGATGATTTTCTTTCACTGATAGACGGTGAATTAGAGGAAATAAATGTTGGCATGCTTATTAGCGAAAGCAAGAGGATAGATAAATTTCAAAGTGAAATGGATAAATTTTATGAAGATTTCTCTAAATGTATAATGTGTAAAAACTGTAGAGACATGTGTCCTGTATGCTATTGTATTGATTGTGTTTTCAATGGTGATGAATATCTTCCCAAGGGAGATGCCCTTTTGAACAAGATACTGCGCTCAGGCACAGTTCAATTGCCGCAAGGAAAAGAACTCTTTCATTTCATTAGAATGTATCATGTTTCACAGACCTGTGTCGGGTGCGGCGCCTGTGAGGAGGCTTGTCCTCAAGGCATTCCACTCACAAGATATTTTAAAGGTATCTCCGAGAGGCTCCAGGACATGTTTTCCTATATGTCAGGCAGGGATTTTGAAGAAAGCATACCATATCTCACATTTATCGAGGATGAATTGAAAGATGCAGCAGACTGATAATAACATAGAACATACAATATTTAATATTGAACATCTGAATAAAAAAATCATTGGGATGAGCGGATATAAACGTGAGGATTTTTCGGTATGTCTCGGTTGTAAAATATGCGCATCGGTGTGTACGGTCAATGATCTGTCGATAGATGCAAACCCTCAGGAGCTGCTTTCTTCTCTTTTTCTTGGAAGAACGGTTGAAAAAAATCATCCATTGGTTCTATTTTGTACAAATTGTTATCGTTGCACACACAACTGTCCATGGGGCATACGTATCCCGGAAATCATCAGGGCTTTCCGCGAGACACTTGGTATTGAATCACAGTTTGAAAAGGCTTTCAAAGGTGCAGTAAAAATATGGGGCAGGGTGTATGAACCTTACGTGTTTTTGAAGTCAGCTACATATATGCTAAAAGAGGGATACATAAGATATGTACCAAAGTGGTTTGAATATATAAGCTTTCATCTACCATACAAAATAAAGGGGAGATGACATGGAGTATGGGTATTATCCCGGCTGTTCACTAATTGGATCGGCTCACAGACTTAACTCAACAACAAAAAAGATTTTTAAAAGATTTGGGCACGACCTTAAAGAAATACCAGACTGGCACTGTTGCGGGGCATTTGAATATGGGAATAAAAACGAGTTAACAGATTTTTCAAAATCTAATCTAAAAAAGGCCCATGGTTTCTGTAATGATATTGTAGCGCCTTGTCCAGCGTGTTACAAAAACTTGAAGGAAGCCAATCAGGATGATGGAGGCAGTTTTTCCATTCTTCATCCCCTTGATGTGTTCGAATATTTTGATATAGTGGAATCAATAGATATAAAGCATGACCTTGAGGGTAGGCTGTTCACACCATATTATGGATGTGTCTTGCTGCGCCCAAAGGAAACCGCCATAAAAAACAAGGACATAATGGAGAACTTTATAACCCGTTTTGGCGGAGATGTAGACGGTGAAAAGGTAAAAGATAGATGCTGCGGCGGTAACCAGTTTTTTATCAACAGATGGGCTACGGAAAAACTTTCCAGACTGATAATCGATAACACGCATGGTGATTTGGTTGTGTTTTGTCCTCTATGTCATATGGCTCTGAAGACATTTTCCGAAAACAGAAAAGTTATATATTTTAACGATCTATTGCTATATGTAATGGGAGAAACAGACAAGCTATGAATATCCTTATAATTGGCGGCGGTATAAGTGGCATTTCAGCAGCGAAGGTTTTGCTTAAGACACACCACAAGGTTACAATAGTTGAAAAATCAGAAGCACCTGGTGGTCTAATGGAAAAGATTGCCAATTGTAGGATAGGTTTTAAAACGTTTTATGATGAGATTCGAGATGATCCTAATCTCACTGTAATTAAGGGAACATGTGTAATAGATGCTGAAAGAGTCAATGGTAGTTTTAAAATTCACCTTGAAGGTCAAGGGCATATCGATGCTGATAGGATTATTATTTCATCAGGCCTTGTGCCGTATGATCCAAAGCATCTCAAAGGAAAAAGGATTATTACGAGTCTTGAATATGATGCGATGATTGATCAAAAAAATGTTGAATTACCTGAAATAAACAAGATTGCATTTGTCCTCTGTGTGGGTTCGAGGGGGAACGAGTATCCACTTTGCTCATCGGTCTGTTGTTCATATTCGTTGCGTGAGATAAAGTGGACTCTACAACGTATAAAACCTGAAATTACTGTATTTTATAATGATTTAAGGTTTTTTGGTCAGGAATTTTATATGGAAAAGGTTTTTCGAGATGCTGGTGTCAATTTCATCAGGGCAAACTCAAGGTATTTCGATGAAGATGAAAATGGCGTAACTATACGTTATTATAATGATAATCGTATTATTGAAGATCGCTTTGATTATGTTGTGTTGTCGATAGGTTTGCATCCCAATCCTGAACTTAAGTCATTAAGTGAAGTTTTTGGTTTTACGCTTAATGAATATGGTTTTATTAAAGAGGTTGAACCTTTGAAGACAGATATCGAAGGCATTTATGTTTCTGGCGGTGCACTTGAGCCTATGAATATCAAAGATGCAATATTGACAGGATTTGGCGCATCATCGAAATGCCTGTCCGATTTGAATGGTGGTTTTGATGACACGATAGAAAATAAAATATCTTATGAAGATACACCCGATATAGATAACATTCCTGTCGATTTAAATTCATATCTATTTTATTTAGGTATTGACGATCCATCATTCAAAATGTTCTATGAATTCCTTTCTGAATCTTTTATTAATATTGCCCAGAAACTTTGTGAACTCGGAAAGAATGTTTGTATTGTAACTCAAAATCTTGTTATGCCATCTTACGGCGAATTACTCTATGAAAATGCAAGAAGGAAGGGTGTCATTTTTGTTCATCTTGAAGAAGGCCAAAGCTTAAAGGTCGAAAACAGCACAGCTTACATACATGGACAAAAAGATGTCCTAAGCTTTTCATTCGACAAGATGGTATCATTCAACGATTATATCGAATTATTTAAAAACAAGGAATTTTTGTTCCAGTATAGAACTGAACCTCAAATACGTTGGAACCCAACGAAGTGGGACAGAAAACATTTTTTCTACGGATTCTGTAGATATCCAAGAAGTGAAAGATGGAAGATGCGCGAATATTTTGGCGCTGTTGGCGAGGTTATTCTCGATATGGAAGAAGAAAGGGTATATCCAACGCTGAGCGAAGAAAGATGCAGTGGTTGTGGTTCCTGCAAAGATGCCTGTCCTCAAAGTGCAATTGAAATGATCGTTCATGAAAAACCACTTTCTGTATTTGGTCCCAATTTTGAAACAAGAGAACCTATAGCGCATATAAAAGAAGATGTCTGTGTAGGTTGTGGTCTTTGTGCATCGGTTTGTCCGTCAGATGTAATCTCATACGAGGTGCCATTTAAATAGAGGCTGTTTCCCGGCTAATCATGAATCTGCATATATAAAGGATAAATTTAACTATACCGATAAGGAATATTATGTTAACTTAAATGAATATTTCAAAGATTCGAGGATTTGTCTTGTCAAATAAACCATTCGACCCCTCTGATTACTCGAATCCAGAAACCCTTCATTATAATCGCTCACAATCGTTTTTTTTCATGCCCCTATATAAAACCCCTACTTATACGAAAATAATCAAATAGAAGGCATTTTAAAGGGTCGAATTTCTTTGTCTGTTAGAAATCTATACTGTCCAGGTAGAAGATTTCCTAAACTGATATTTCCGATTCGAATCCTCTTCAGTTTAAGCACACGATGGTGTATTTTCTCGCCGATCTTTCTTATTATCCTGTTACGACCCTCAGTGATGGTAACCCTGTACCAATTATTATTGATTGATGAGGCATAAAATTTAATGGACTTTATTTTACATAAACTTTTATCAATAATGACACCGTTTCTTAATTTTAAAATCTCTTCTTTGCCTAATCTGCCTTTAAATTTTACAAGATATTCTTTTTCGATACTAAATCTCGGATGCATCAATATATTTGCAAAATCTCCATCATTCGTAAACACAATGAGTCCTTCAGAGTTATAATCTAATCTGCCGACAGGAAAAATATTTGAATCAATTTCTATTAAATCGCGAGCCAACTTTCTACCTGAAGGATCATTTAGATCAGATAAATAACCAACAGGTTTATTCAGTGCAATATATAATAGTTTTTTATCTTCGATTATTTCTTTTCCGTGTATTTTTATAATGTCGATATCTGGATCTATACTGAAGTATGGTTCTAATATCTTAATATCATTGACTATTACGTATCCAGACCTGATTATTTCTTCAGATTTTCTACGGGATGAAATGCCGCATTTGGCAATATATTTCGAAAGACGCACAAAATGACCTATTAAATTTCAGATAAAACACATTTACTTCTTTTTTCCAGAAAAACCAGATCTTAGTGTGTCGCGTGCCCTACGTGATTCGGTATCAGTCCCAGAGTAGGATTTATTTATCAAGAAAGATTGAGTATCCCATCTATCCGCCTGCCTCCTATCCCATTCAATCGCTCTTTCGCCCCAATATGATCTTGTTGCAACAAGTGCTTTTTCTTCTTCAAAGGCAATACTATCTCTAAGCTTCCTGTATTTTGTATCTCTATCGTCTCTATAATCTATAAAAACTTTTTTCTGATCAGTCTTTCTCATGTCGATTAAAAAAGATTTATATTGCTTTGTCTCAAGATCATTCAATGTTCCTTGAGCCATCAAATTACAAGGTAAAAAAATCACAAAAGAAAAGATAAAATAAAGAAATATCATAAAACACCTCCGCCTAATCTCGGTAAACATCTATACGTTGTTTCTTTATAAACTCATTCATAATAGGCTTGATAACAAATTTTTCATCATAGATATTCTTTGTAATTTTTAAATCAATATGTTCCTTTTCATATGTAGCATCGAGCATTATATCTAAAAAAATGCTTTCTTCATCTTTTAAATCAAGAATAACCTCTTTTTTTATAACCCTTTTTAATTCAAATATTTCATTGTCGTTATCATATAGGGTTGGAACAAAAGACACCAGTAATCTTTTCATGCCCTTTTCAAACATCTTTTCATAAATATCTCCCTTTTGTATATCATTCAATGTAGTAGTATTTATCTTGATAGTTATATCACCAGGGCTAATCCTATTAAATTTTAGTTTTCCATCCATAAAATTATATTTGAAACTCAACTCTTTGTTTGATTCTGCCTTTATGATTTCATACTGTTCGTATTTTGATGGAAAGTAATCCTTTTGTTTATACACAATGCTATAATTGACAAATTCCTTTTCTTTAATTAGTTTGTAAGGTACCACTATTTGCTTGGCAATATTCGAAAAACCATTCAGATCTAACAAAAAATCCATTTTCTTTTCTAACCCACTGATTTTATTTATTAAATAGAGCTCTAACTTTATATTTTTATCTTCAATTTTATATGTACCCATCACTACAATATCAATCTGAACATCTTGCATTATATTTCTTATTTTATTGACCGTCTCTTTTTTCGATTTGGTTGTACCAATATAAAAATAATGATCAGGATAATTTAAGTATTTATTTAGACTTTCAGTATCAACGATTAACCTTTTCTTTTGATTAAAAACATTGATAATTTCATCTCTTAAGAGTTCAGAAAGCGCTGTTATATTGGATTTATCATCATAAATATTGTGAACATAAACCTTTACTCTTTTATGATTTTCAAATGGCTCTACAATTTCCTCATTCAATTTATAAATAAGCGGATAAAGTTGAGGGTTTTTATATTCAGGAATTTTTACTACTGCAAAATCACCCTTTCCAATTTCAGCTTTTGATTCTATTATATTACATATACCTGAAGTATCATCAATTTTGATTATGGCACATTTTCCGATTTCACCAATCATCGATAGTGTATCATCTTTCTTAATTATTGATAAAATATCTCCAAGGATGATTCCTTGTGTTTTATTTGCATCTAAAATTAGATTTTCTCCAGTTGCGACATATAACTTATCATTTGATGTTCCTATGATTGGACATTTTATGGTCTCACAAAATGCATTGGAAATAGGAAATATGATAAAAAGAATTGTAATAAAAAGATAAATCTTTTTCACATCTTACCCCCTCTTACTTGTATAAATTTTTAACTATTTTTGGGGTGACAAATATTAGTAGTTCAGATTTTGTATCTGTTCTCTTTTCCTTTTTAAATAGCCATCCTAAAATTGGTATTTTACTCAAGAATGGAACTCCAGACTCGGAATCCCCTTCTTCTATTTCATATATTCCGCCCAAAACTGCGGTTTCGCCATCCTGTACGATGAGTTCTGTTGATGCCTCTTTTTTATCAATCGGTATACCAGCGGCAACTGCTGGCAAAGGCCTATCCTTAGTTGCCTTAATCTTTAATTTCACATTTTTATCCTTAGTCACCTGAGGCGTTACTTCAAGCATCAACACAGCATCTTTTAATTCTGTTTGAGTCCCTGACATTGATACGGTTTGATAAGGTATCTGCTGACCCTGTTTTATTATGGCAGGCTTGTTGTCTGATGTAATGACCTTTGGATTGGATATTATTTTGCCTTTGCCAGAACTCTCAAGCGCAGAAAGTTGAACATCAAGCTGAAATGAGTTAAATACAGAACCTATATATATACCGAATGTTCCACCTGAACCAGGACCAACTGCTGCGGGGAGGTTGACATTATAAGGAAAATTGGATGTTGTAGCCCCGTCTGTCCTCATCCCCACTAATCCGGTCGGTGATGTATAGGCTGTCGCACCCGATGAAGCACCATAATTTCTGCTTGCTCCAACCTCAACTGCTTTATTCCCAAGTTCCTTGCTTGTCCATCCGTATGAAGCACCCCACTGAACACCCAGTTCTTTTGAGAAATCAGAAGATGCCTGGACAATTCGCGCCTCTATTTGAACCTGAGGAGGAGCAAAGTCGTGCTCTTTTATCATCTTTTTTATATTTTCCACATTATTTTTTGTATCTTTAACGATTATTGCATTGCTCCAGGTTACTGGAGTAACAGTACCATATTCTGAAAGGAGACCTTTCATCCCGCTCGCAGCACCGACACCGACTGCTGTTCCTGTTGTTTCACCTTTGATTACTTTGACTACATCATTCGCAGTTGTATAATTTAAAAAAATCGTTTCAGTTGAAAATTCTTCTCCTTGTTTTAATTTCTCGAGCTTTTCCTTTTGAATAAGCGCTTTTTCCTCAGCTTCACGTTTTTTTTCAATATTCAATTTATTCAAGGTAATAACCCTTATTACATTATCCTCTTCAAATTTTGCCAAATCCTTGCTCTTTATTATTAAATCCAATGCCTCTTGCATAGATACATTATCGAGCTTCATAGTAATTGTTTTATCCTTGAGTTCCTTGACATCATCTCCAATTATTATGTTCTTCCCCATTACATCAGACAGTCCCCTGAGGACATTACGCACATCAGCATCTACAAAATCAAAAGACATTTTCTGTATCTTTTTTGTAGGTGCTTGACTAAAACACAGCAAAGGGATCGCAAGAACCATAATAAACAATAATATTGATATTTTTTTGTCCATAATCACGTCCCTTCCTTTTTCCTTGGGATATCCAAGATAAATGTTTTAATCTCTCCCTTTA
>MWEV01000116.1 GCA_002071245.1 Deltaproteobacteria bacterium ADurb.Bin026 | reverse complement strand
TGCTATTGAGGTTGCGTATCGCTACCAGAATCAGTTGAAAGGGTTGATTGTGGAAAGCGGTTTTGCGAGCGCACACAATCAATTTATGCGTCTTGCTGCATCAAGCCTTTTAACTGAAATAGAAAATCCCATAGGGTTTGGAAATGATCTGAAAATCAAGCAGGTCACCATACCCACATTGATTATTCATGGGGAGTGGGATGAGATCATTCCTGTAAGTGAAGGAAGAACCCTATATGAGCTTTCGGCTTCGAGTAAAAAGGAGTCACTTTTTATTCCACAGGCAGGGCATAATGACCTTATGATGCGTGGACTTGAATCTTACATGGATGCAATCGAACGATTTGTAAAGGATGATCGTCAATAAACTATTTTTTGTGAGTTAAACCATGAATATTGAGATAAGGGTTGTCCCGAATGCAAAGAAAAGAGAGATTGTACGTGAAGGTTTTACCTTGAAGGTAAAACTGATATCTTCACCTCGTGATGGAAAGGCAAATGAAGAATTAATAGAATTTTTATCTGATACGTTTAGGGTAAAAAAATCAGAGATAAAAATCATCAGGGGAGAAAAAGACAGGCGTAAGGTCGTATTTATACCTGTTGATAATAATGTAATCGATACAATATGTTAGCATAATGACAAAAAATGAAGGGTTCTTCAACTAATGTTTTAAATGAGGTGTTGTTTTTTTATGTGATGTGGATAGTCAACTATTTATCTTAAACTGATATGGCTTTTATGTCGTTTGTATTGGAATTTCTAACGTTTACAGGTAGTTAATTTCCTTGACAAGAAAAGGCAAGTCAATTATATTATCAGACTTAAAAAAAGGGAACAATGGTTATAAAGTTTTTAGAGATAGAAGATGGTGCTGTACTTACAGGAGAGATAGACGGTTTACAGTATAAAACTGCCGGCGATGAGGATTTTTCATTCCTTTCTCCTATTATGTACGAGCTTCGTGTAAAAAGGTTTGAAGATGGGGTGCAGCTTAAAGGGACCATTGCATGCGATCTGTCCCTTTTGTGCAGCAGATGTCTTGATGACTTTAAGTATCCAGTTCGGTCATATATGGATATAGATATAACCCAGAAAAGTGTTATGCACGTTGAGGATGAAGTCGAGTTAAAAGGGGAAGAGTTGGATGTATATTTTTTTGAAAACAACGAAATTGATCTAAATCCTCTTGTATATGAAGAGGTGTTGTTGAATATACCAATGAAACCGCTGTGCATGGAAGAATGTAAGGGACTTTGCGGTTTATGCGGAAAAAACAGGAACCATGAAATTTGCAGTTGTAATGAGAAACAAGAGACACCTTTCGGTGAGAAATTAAAATCTTTTTTAGCACTTCAAGGAGATAGCTATGGCAGTTCCAAAAAGAAAAACGTCTCAGTCAAAAAGGGATAAAAGAAGGACGCATTATAAGGTTGAACCTGTTAATGTAAGCCTATGTCCTAATTGTAAAGAGCCGAAATTGTCGCATATTGTCTGTCCGAAATGTGGCTATTATAAGGGCAAGAAGTATCTAAACGTAGAAGAATTATAACATCAATGGTTAAAATTGCGGTTGATGGAATGGGAGGGGATTTTGCCCCCCATGCTATTGTGAAAGGGGCGGAACTTGCCTACAGGGAGGGTTTGGCTGACATCGTCCTCCTTGGCAATAAAGATGTTATAGGACCCTTGATTGACAAATCAAGCGGAATTGAGATTGTACATACTACGGACAATGTTGACATGGATGAATCGCCCTCTGTTGCTCTTAGGAAAAAAAGAAATTCTTCCATGAATAAGGCATTCGCATTATTAAAGGAGAATAGGGTACAGGGGGTTGTAACGGCTGGCAATTCAGGGGCAGCGATGGCCTTTGCTATATTTACGCTTGGAAGATTTCAGCTTGTCGAAAGGCCTGCGATAGCGACCCTAAACCCAAATGCGAAAGGGGGTAAATTTATACTTCTTGATGCAGGAGGGAATGTTGATTGTAAACCAGGACACCTTGCCCAATTTGCTGTAATGGGCGATGCATTTGCAAGAAGTACACTCGGAATCGGTGCACCTCGTATAGGGATACTGAGCAATGCATCAGAGATAAAAAAGGGAAATGATTTGACAAGGGAAGCACATGTTATTGTTAAGGGTCTTGGTTTAAATTATGTTGGGTATGTTGAAGGCATGGATATGTATAAAGGCAATGTTGATGTTGTTGTGACAGATGGTTTTGTAGGAAATGTAGCCTTGAAGGTAAGCGAAGGCGTAGCAGAGATTTTGATGACATTTTTCAAAGAAAATATCGAAAAAGGTATAAAAAGCAAAATAGGTTATCTTTTTCTTAAAGAGGTGTTTGATGATCTCAGGCGCCGTATCGATTTTTCTGAATACGGCGGGGCACCTTTACTTGGTGTTGATGGTGTTTGTGTCATTTGTCACGGCAGGTCTGACGAGAAGACAATTAAAAACGCGGTTGGGATGGCGAAGTGTTTTGTTGAAAAAGGGTTAAACGATTCCATCAAAGAGAAGATGCAAAACTTTCAGTTACTTCAGAGGATAAAGGAGAAATGAAATGGATTATTTCTTAACGGATGAACAAAAACATATTCAGATGTTGGCACGCAGAATTGCAGAGGAAAAGGTTGTCCCGATAAGGGCGGAACTTGATGAAAAGCAGGAATTTCCATGGAGTATCATGAAGGCATGTGCTGAAACAGGCCTTTTTGGTGTCAGTATACCAGAAGAATATGGCGGAATCGGCGGTGGAACATTTGAGAATTGCATTGCAGTGGAAGAATTGAGCAGGGCGTGTCTTGGTGTTTCGGTAAGTTATGCTGCCAGCCTTCTCGGTGCCTACCCTATCCTCATCGGTGGCTCTGAAGAACAGAAGAAGAAGTATCTTCCAGAAATAGCAAGCGGGAGGAAGCTTGCGGCATTTGGCCTTACCGAGGCAAATGCAGGAAGTGATGCGCAGGGCATAAGAACAGAGGCGAAAAAGGTCGGGGATGAATACATACTCAACGGTACCAAACAGTGGATTACAAACGGTGGAGAGGCAGAAATATACAGTGTAGTGGCAATGACTGACAAAAGCAGGGGAGGAAGGGGTGCAACCGCCTTTATACTCGAGAAGGGAATGGAAGGGTTTTCTTTTGGAAAAAAGGAGAATAAAC
This sequence comes from Deltaproteobacteria bacterium ADurb.Bin026, assembly GCA_002071245.1. Classification (GTDB taxonomy): domain Bacteria; phylum Desulfobacterota; class Syntrophorhabdia; order Syntrophorhabdales; family Syntrophorhabdaceae; genus MWEV01. Next base: position 11,192 of record MWEV01000116.1, on the reverse strand, counting down.
TCGGCATAAGGGCTTCGGCAACAAGAGAACTTGTGTTCCAGGATTGCAAAGTACCTAAAGAAAATGTTATAGGCAGGGAAGGATTGGGTTTCATTCTTGTCATGAGGACCTTCGACAGAACAAGACCAGGTATTGGAGCACAGGCAGTCGGCGTTGCCCAGGGGGCACTCGAAGCAGCAGTCAATTATGCGCGGGAAAGAGAACAGTTCGATAGAAAGATCATCTCGTTTCAGGCAATTCAGCATATGCTTGCAGACATGGCAATGCAGGTAGAGGCCGCACGTTCTCTTGTATATTCTGTTGCGAGGTACATCGACAGTAACCCAAAAGATTTTTCAAAATATTCGGCAATGGCTAAGGTTTTTCCGAGTGACATTGCCATAAAGGTAACCATAGATGCAATACAGGTTTTCGGCGGTTATGGTTTTATGAAGGAATATCCAGTTGAAAAGATGATGCGAGATGCAAAGATATTGCAGATTTATGAAGGCACTAACCAGATACAGAGGAATGTAATTGGCCTTGAACTTATTAAAGAGGCGGCGTCAAAGAAAAAGAAATAGAATTGATTATATGTTCTATGTTGAGATTAGGATGAGATGCTCATTTATACGGAGATTTAAATGAAAAAGATTGGTGTTGTTTTTCCCGGTCAGGGTTCACAGAAAGTAGGGATGGGGAAAAGGCTTTATGAAGGATTTGATGGGGTAAAGGATCTTTTCAAGATGGCCGATGAAATACTTGGTTTTCCCATAACAAAACTATGTTTTGAAGGCCCCGAGGATGAGTTGAGACAGACTTATAATACCCAACCTGCATTACTTATGGTAAGTTATGCTGTTTGGCATATACTTGAAAAAGAGATTGGCATTAAGCCATATCTTTTTGCGGGACACAGCCTTGGTGAATATACTGCTCTATTGTCAAGCGGGTTTTTTTCGTATGCAGATGCCCTTAAGATAACCAGAAAAAGGGGTCTTCTCATGGAGGATGCCTGCCCCAAAGGAAAAGGCGGGATGGTTGCTCTGATTGGCGCTGTGATGGACAAAGTTGAGCCTGTGTTGAAAGAAATTTCCCATGGTGATTATGTTGCTGTGCCAGCCAACCTTAATTCTTCCGAACAGGTTGTTCTGTCGGGGGATATAGATGCCCTTAAGGAAGGCGTGGAAAGACTAAAAGGTATTGGCTACAAAAAGGCTGTTTTCTTGAACGTCTCTGGTCCTTTTCACAGTCCGCTTATGAAGGATGCAGCCGATAAATTGAAAATAGAATTGAGTAAAATCTCGAAAAAGGATATCCTTATGCCCATTGTTTGTAACGTGGATGCTATACCAGAGCAGAATAAGGAAAATATAGAAGATAAACTGTACAGACAGATGTTTTCACCGGTGTTATGGGAAAGGTGTGTAAAGAGAATGGCAACAGAGGGCGTGGAGATTTTTCTCGAGGTGGGCCCGCAAAAGGTTCTCTCGAATCTTATAAAGAGGATAACGCCAGATATTCCGTGTTACAATATCGAGGAAATCGAGGATGTCGAAGCCTTTAAAAAGGCTTTATCATGAGAAATAAATGTGTTAGCAAAATAGAGATGGCAAAAAATGGACTCTAAATTTGAATATATGAATCTTGAAAAATATCAAAACCCGTATCTTCAAATGTCTGGGACCGTTGAAAATGGTTTGTGTTTTGATTATATGTGCAAAAAGAATGCCGACTTGTTTGGCGATTTATGCCTGGGATTTGGAATTTCTTGCAGGAGAGTTATTTTATGAAGGATACTATTACTATTGTCACAGGTGGTTCTCACGGTATAGGTAGATGTATTGCTGAATTTCTTGCTGAAAAGGGCGGAAACATAGCGATATTTGACGTAGTTGACGGAACTGATTCAGTTGATGCAGTGCGCTCAAAGGGTGTGAACGCTGATTTTTTCAATGTGGACGTATCAAGCTTGAAAGCTGTGGAATCCGGTGTCGAAGATGTCTTGAAAAAGATGGGAAAAATTAATAATCTAATCAATAATGCAGGTATTACGGTAGATAAATTGTTGTTGAGGATGAAAGAAGAGGATTGGGACAGGGTGATACAGGTAAACCTGAAAAGTGTATTTAACTGTACCAAGTCTGTTATAAGGCATATGTTGAAAACAGGCGGGTCTATTGTAAATATTTCCTCAATTGCAGGGGTTATGGGTAATGCAGGCCAGGCGAATTATGCGGCAAGCAAGGCAGGTATTATTGGCTTTACAAAAACAATCGCAAAGGAATACGGAGAGAGGGGTATCAGGGTGAATGCTATTGCACCCGGTTTTATCAAAACGAAGATGACCGATGCAATAGATGACCGTTTAAGGGATGAAATGCTCAAGGCTATCCCTTTAAAAAAATTTGGTGAACCACTTGATGTAGCACATCTGGTATATTTCCTTGTTTCGCATTATGGAAGCTATATTACAGGGGAGGTGATAAATGTTAATGGTGGCTTGTATATGTAATGAATAGATTTTAAAGATATATTTTTGGATTGTTGTAAAAAAAAATTTGATTGGGTTTTAAAAAATCAGGAGGTGAAAAACAATGACAGTAACTGAAAAAGTAAAGAAAATGATCGTAGACCAGCTTGGTGTAAGTGAAGCTGAGGTAATTCCAGAGGCGAAATTTATTGATGACCTTGGAGCTGATTCGCTTGATATCGTTGAGCTTATCATGGCGCTTGAAGATGAATACGGGATTGAAATCCCCGATGAAGATGCAGAAAAAATGGAAACAGTCGGTGATGCAATAAAATATATCGAGGAACATCTGGCGAACAAATAAATTATGAGGTGGATGCATTGAAAAGAAGAGTCGTTGTGACAGGGGTTGGTCTTGTTACGCCTCTCGGTGTGGGAATAGAAAACGTATGGAAAAGAATTCTAAATGGTGAGTCAGGTATAGGACCAACAACGAGATTTGATGTTACCAAGCATGATACAAAATTTGCTGGTGAGGTTAAGGATTTTATGGCAGGGGATTTTGTTTCTCCAAAAGAGATTAAAAGGATAGATCTCTTTATCCAGTATGCCCTTGCCGCTTCAAAGATAGCAATTGAAGATTCTGGTCTCGATATGGGCAGGGAAGAGGCAGAACGGGTGGGTGTTGTCGTAGGAACTGGGCTTGGTGGTCTTCCAACGCTTGAAAAATATCACAGCATACTTTTGGAGAGGGGCCCCGGAAGGATCTCCCCCTTTTTTATACCTATGCTCATTGCGAACGAAGCGCCAGGCCATATAGCTATACAGTTTGGAATAAAAGGCCCTAATCTCTGTATTGTGACTGCATGTGCAACAGGTGCACATTCAATCGGTGAGTCTTTCAGGATTATCCAATATGGAGATGCCGATGTAATGGTGGCCGGCGGGACAGAGGCGAACCTTACCCCTCTGACCGTTGGTGGTTTTAATGCGATGAAGGCTCTTTCGACAAGAAACGACGCACCCGAAAAGGCATCGCGCCCATTCGAAAAGGATAGAGATGGTTTTGTTGTGTCCGAGGGGTGTGGGATCATTATTATGGAAGAACTCGAACATGCGAAAAAAAGAGGCGCCAAGATATATGCAGAAATAGCAGGCTATGGATATAACGGTGATGCGTATCATATAACAGCTCCCTGTCCAGATGGAGACGGTTTTGTTCGTTGTATCAAGGTGGCGCTGAAAGATGCTAACATAAGGCCTGAGGAGGTGGATTACATCAATGCGCACGGTACATCTACCGAGTTGAACGATTATATAGAAACGCTTGCCATCAAAGAGGTTTTTAAAGATGGTGCATACAAAATTCCGGTTAGTTCTACAAAATCCATGACAGGCCATTTATTGGGTGCAGCAGGGGCTATTGAGGCGATTTTTTCAGTTTTGAGTATAAGAGACCAAATATGTCCCCCTACTATTAATTATGAAACACCCGACCCCCAGTGCGATCTGGATTATGTTCCTAATGTTTCAAGAAAACACAAGATTGATGTGGTGCTTTCGAATTCTTTTGGTTTTGGTGGCACAAACTCCACGCTTGTTTTCAGGAGATACTTATTGTGAAATTAGCCATTGGATCGGATCATGCGGGTTTTGAGCTGAAAGAATATTTAAAACAGATTTTGTTATCAAAAGGATATGACCTTACAGATGTTGGTACATATGACAAAAGTTCGGTTGATTACCCTGATTTTGGTTTTAAGGTTGCGCACCTTGTGTCGAGCAAATTGGCTGACAAGGGGATTCTTGTATGTGGTACCGGTATCGGGATGAGTGTTGTAGCAAACAAGGTAAAAAGTGTCAGGGCTGCCCTTGCATTTGATATTTATACCGCAATACAAAGTCGGAAACACCTGGATGCCAATATACTTGTTCTTGGTGGAAGGGTTACTGGCCAAGGGCTTGCAGAGGAGATAGTAAATGCATGGCTCAATACGCCTTTTGAAAGCGGTAGACACGAAAAGAGGATAGAAAAGATAGCACAGTTCGAGACAGAATATTTGAAGTAAAAATAAGGAAAAATACCTAAAATGAAACTTGAAGACCGAGACAAAGAGATGTACGATTTGATAAAACTTGAGGAGGAAAGGGAAGAGCATAGCCTTATCCTGATCGCTTCTGAGAATTATGTAGATAAAGAGATTTTAGAGGTTCAAGGTAGTGTACTGACAAATAAATATGCTGAAGGTTACCCCTCTAAGCGTTATTACAGCGGTTGCAGGTATTATGACGATATTGAAAATATCGCTATTGAGAGGGCAAAAACACTTTTCAAGGCCGAGCATGCCAATGTTCAGCCTCACTCAGGTTCTTCGGCAAATATGGCGGTCTTTTATTCAGTGCTAAATTTTGGAGATACAATTCTTGGGATGGATATCGCTCATGGTGGTCATTTGACGCATGGCTCAAAGGTTAGTTTTTCAGGAAGGCTTTATAAGGCGCTCGGATATACCGTTTCAAAAAGGGATGAATTGCTTGACTATGATGAAATAAGAGAGATAGCGCTGCGCGAAAAACCAAAGATGATTATTACGGGTGCGAGCGCTTATCCGAGGATGATCGATTTTATGAAGTTCAGAGAGATTGCCGATCAGGTAGGCGCCTTTCTTATGGCTGACATTGCGCATATTGCAGGACTTGTCACAGCAGGGTTACACCAGAGTCCCGTGGAGTATGCAGACTTTGTTACCACAACAACCCATAAGACATTGCGTGGACCTCGAGGGGGTTTGATACTCTGCAAAAAGGAATTTGCAAAAAAGATAGATTCTGCTGTTTTCCCTGGCATTCAGGGGGGACCTTTGATGCATGTCATTGCTGCTAAGGCGGTTGCATTTAAGAATGCTATGAGTCAAGAGTTTGTTTCATATCAAGATCAGATTATAAAAAATGCAAAGCACCTGTCCATGTGTATGGAAAAATGTGGTTACAGAATAGTTTCAGGAGGTACGGACAACCATCTTTTTCTTGTTGACCTGACAAGTAAGGGGATAACCGGGAATGAAGCACAGATTGCGCTTGAAAGAAGCGGTATTATGGTAAATAAAAATTTAATTCCATTCGATACGAAGGGGCCAAATATAACGAGCGGTATCAGGATTGGCACACCTGCAGTAACAACCCGTAAAATGAAGGAAAAAGAGATGGAAACAATCTGTGATCTTATAGACAGAGCCTTGAAAGACGTAAACAATAAATCCCTTCACCTTGAGATAAAAGATGAAGTAAAGGCTTTGTGCAAGGATTTTTCACTATATTCACTCAACCATTAAATATGAATAATAACCGCCCTACATGGGATTTCTACTTCATGGAGATTGCGTGCATAGTTTCAAAAAGATCTACATGCCTGCGAAGAAATGTTGGGGCAGTTGTTGTCAAAGAAAAAAGAATTCTTTCAACTGGTTACAATGGGGCACCTATTGGGTTGGTTCATTGTATTGATTTGGGTTGTTTGCGCGAGAGGCTGAGTGTGGCATCTGGTGAAAGGCATGAACTGTGCAGAGGATTACATGCAGAGCAGAACGCAATCATACAAGCTGCGTATCACGGTGTAAGTATAAAAGGGGCAGATATCTATTCGACGCATCTTCCTTGCTCAATATGCATGAAAATGATAATAAACGCAGGCATTAAAAAGGTTTTTTACATCGATGGTTATTCTGATAATCTTTCTTTGGAGCTTGTGAATGAATCAGGGGTTGTTTTGGAGAAGATAGAGATGACTTTTCTATGAACTATGAGCTAATATAAAAATGTCGGACATCGAACATCTGAAAAATGCAGATGGAATAAGCACTGAGAAATAAACGGCAGGCATTGAATAGTTATCACTAAGGGTTATGTGGATTTTTTTATGATTAAAGATTAACATTATGAAATGCCCATATTGTGAAAATTTAGAAAGTAAGGTGCTTGATTCAAGATTAAGTAAAGAGATGGACGCCATAAGAAGGCGTCGTGAATGCCTGAAATGTGGAAAACGTTTTAACACTGCAGAACGAATAGAAGAAGGCCTTCCTTTTGTTGTCAAAAAAGACGGACGCAGGGAATTATTTGACAGGGGAAAGATATTAAATGGGCTTAAGAAGGCCTGTGAGAAAAGGCCAATAAGTATCAACAATCTTGAAAAAATAGTATCACGTATTGAGTACAGTCTCCTCGAGAGAGGGGATAGAGAGATTAAAGGCACTGAAATTGGTGAGGTTGTAATGGATGAACTGAGAAAGCTCGATGAGGTGGCATACGTAAGATTCGCCTCTGTTTACAGGCAGTTCAGGGATATTAATGAGTTTATGGAAGAGTTAAAAGATCTTCTGATAAAAAAAGGCGAACAGCAATAAGGGTTCATGCGGCAAAGAGAGTCCGAACCTTAATTTTGGGGGGTTGGTGACATGAAAAAAGAAGAATATATGCGCATGGCTATTTCCCTTGCCAGAAGGGGTATGGGTTCAACATCCCCGAATCCGATGGTTGGAGCTGTTTTAGTAAAATCAAGAAAGGTCGTTGGCAAGGGTTATCATAAAAAGGCAGGTCAGCCTCACGCTGAGGTTAACGCCATCACAGACGCAAAAGACGAGGCCTTTGGTTCAACGCTCTATGTTAACCTTGAACCATGTATCCATACAGGCAGGACACCACCGTGCGTAGATGCTATAAAGAAGGCAGGTATTAAAAAGGTTGTAATCTCCATGCTTGACCCGAATCCAAGTGTGAACGGAAAGGGTATAGAAGCACTTAAAAAGGCAGGTATTGACATAAAGGTTGGCTTGCTCGAAGAAGAAGCGAGAAGATTGAATGAGGCGTTTATTGTTTATATGGAGAAAAAGAGACCCTTTTTTACGATGAAGGCTGCCGCAAGTCTCGACGGAAAGATAGCTACAAAGACATGCGATTCCAAGTGGATTTCAAATGAGGAATCAAGAAAGTATGTAAATAAGCTGCGGTCGAATATGGATGGTATAATGGCTGGAATTAACACGGTTATTACAGATAACCCCTTGTTTGTGCCAAGGGTTTTAAGACCAAAAAAAATTCCTGTGAGGATTATACTTGATTCCAAGCTCAGGATACCCTTATCTTCCGATGTTGTAAAGACAGCAGAAAAGTACAAGACATGGATATTTACTTCGGAGGAATCAAGGCATGACAAGAGTAACAAGCTAAGCTCGATGGGTATTGAAGTAATAAGGATTCCTCGAGAAGAAAGTGGAAGGGTGTCATTGAAATATGTATGCGAGGAACTTTATAGGAGAGATGTTGTGAATGTCCTCGTCGAAGGCGGTGGGGAAACAAACAGTAGCCTTTTGAGAGAGGGTTTTATAGATAAAATCCTTCTGTTTTATGCCCCTATTATTATTGGTGGCAAAGGTGCTTTGAATCTTGTAGGCGGCAAAGGCATAGACTTTCTGAAAGATGCCCATAAGATTCATATTTCTACGATAAAACGTATCAAAGAGGATATTCTTATAGAAGGTTATGTTCACAGGGATTATTGAAGATATAGGAAAAATAGCAGGTATAAAAAAGTCAGGGGGCAAGTGGGAGTTTAAGGTTTCCTCAAAAATCTTAGGCGGCGGTATACGCGAAGGTGATAGCGTGGCAATAGACGGTGTTTGTCTTACGGCTACGAAGATTGAAAACGATATGTTCTATGTTGATGCATCCCTTGAGACGCTTAAACTTACAACCCTCTATGACAAAAAGGTGGGGGATAGGGTAAATCTTGAAAGAGCCATGGGTACAGGAGGAAGATTTGGTGGCCATTTTGTCATGGGACATGTCGACGGAATAGGTAGTGTTGTGAACATCAAGAAAGAAGGTGATTCGTTGAGGATCGATGTCGAAATTCCAACGGAGGCATCTCTGTACGTTGTAAAAAAAGGCTCAATCGCGATAGATGGAATAAGTTTGACTGTCAATGAGCAACATGCTAATATCATTACAGTTAATGTAATTCCTTATACAGCGTCTAAAACCACAATAAAAGAAAAGGGGTTACGAGATAAGGTTAACATAGAGGCTGATATAATTGGTAAATATGTACAGAGTTTTGTGAACATAGATCAACGTAAGGGTTTGGACAAAAATTTTCTCTATGAACATGGTTTTATAAAAGGGGATTAAAAGATGGCGATTTCAAGAATTGAGGATATCATCGAAGATGTCCGCGAAGGTAAGATGATCATCGTTGTTGACGATGAAGACAGAGAGAACGAAGGGGATATAATGGTTGCAGCGGAAAAGGCCACCCCTGAAGTAATAACATTTATGGCGAGATATGCATGTGGGCTTATCTGTCTTTCTATGACAGAGGAAAGGGTAAAAAAGCTTGACCTTCCCCTTATGGTTCAGGATAACACCTCGCCATATAACACCGCCTTTACTGTATCCATTGAGGCAAAAGAGGGTGTTACTACAGGTATCTCGGCTTATGATAGGGCAAGAACTATTCAGGTGGCTATTGATGATAATTCGACGGTGGACGATCTTGCCAGACCGGGTCATATCTTTCCTCTTATGGCAAGAAACGGTGGTGTGCTTGTCAGGGTAGGGCATACAGAGGCCTCGGTTGACCTTGCAAGGCTTGCCGGTTTAAAGCCTGCTGGTGTTATATGCGAGATAATGAAGGAAGACGGGACAATGGCAAGGCTGCCCGATCTTGAGATATTTGCTGAGAAACACGGACTGAAGATTGCAAGCATTGCAGATTTGATTAAATACAAGACAAGAAATGAAAGATTGGTGAGACGTGTTACAGAAACAAGGATTCCAACGCGTTATGGTGGCGAGTTCAAACTCATTGGGTACGAGAACGATTTGGACAAAAAGACACATCTTGCGCTCGTAAAAGGTGATATTTTACCTGAAGACAGTGTGCTTGTTAGGGTTCATTCCGAATGCTTTACAGGGGATGTTCTTGGGTCTATGAGATGTGATTGTGGTGACCAACTTCAAACTGCATTGAAGATGATAGAAAAAGAAGGCAAAGGTGTGTTTCTCTATATGAGACAGGAGGGCAGGGGTATCGGGCTTTTGAATAAACTTAAGGCGTATAACCTTCAAGATCTTGGCCATGATACAGTTGAGGCAAACATAGCACTTGGTTTTTCACCTGATTTAAGGGACTATGGCATTGGCGCCCAGATATTGAATGACCTTGGTATCAGAAAAATGAGATTGATGACGAATAACCCTAGAAAGATAAAAGGACTTGAGGGTTATGGTCTTACTGTTGTCGAGAGGGTTCCTCTTGAGATATCACCTACAAAAGAAAGCGTTAAATATCTTAAGGCCAAGAAGAAAAAGCTTGGACATATTTTAAATAACCTGTAAGGAGTGTTTATGATAAGAGAAGGCAAGCTTAATGCGAAAGGTTTCAGGTTTGGTATTGTTGTCAGCAGATTCAACAGCTTTATAACCGAAAGACTTCTCGAAGGTGCACTCGATGCATTGAAAAGACATGGGGCCGACGAAAAAAAGATTGAAATATATAAGATTCCAGGCTCTTTTGAAATACCTCTGATGGCTAAGTTGCTGGCAAATAAAAGGGAAATCGACGCTGTTATTTGTTTGGGTGCAGTTATAAAAGGTGCGACATCGCATTTTCATTATGTTGCGTCTGAGGTTGCAAAAGGAGTTGCACAGGTATCTCTTGATTTTGGCAAACCCGTTGTTTTTGGTGTTATAACCAGCGAAAATATTGAACAGGCAATTGAAAGGGCGGGCACTAAATCGGGTAATAAAGGATACGACGCAGCAATGACTGCCATCGAGATGGTAAATATCATAAAGGATAATGTTTTGTGCGCAGAAGAAAGTCCCGTGAATTAGCCCTAAAAATGCTGTATCAGCTTGAAACCAACAATTCAAAGCCTGAGCTTGCATTAGAGAACTACTGTAAAGTCTTTCCATATCAGCAAGACATAATAGATTATGCATCATCCCTGATAGATGGTGTAAAAACAAACTGTGAAGCGATCGATAATTTTATAAAAAATGCATGTGAACACTGGAAGATTAACAGAATAGCCCTTGTTGACAAAAACATCCTGAGGATCGGTATTTATGAAATGTTATTTTCCGAGGATATACCGCCAAAAGTTGCTATTGACGAAGCAATAGAGCTTGCAAAAAAATATGGTAACGAAGACTCAGGTAATTTTACCAATGGGGTGATGGATAGGATTTTTAAGGATCATTACAAAGAGAATCTACATGACAATGCTCAAAGAACCTAATACTCATAAGGATGGGTCTTGAAGAGACAATGATGCCTTTCGAAAACCCTTTTTTCATTTTTTCGACATTTGGTTTATGAAATGCCCCACATTATCATAGATGGTTATAATTATATCCATAGAATTAGCTCTTCAGACATACATGCTGACATAAATATGGATATGCTGCGTCGAACGTTTTTGGAGAGATTTGCCAAATACAAGAGGCGAAAGGATATTAAAATTACAGTAGTATTTGATGCATATAAAGGTTTTTCAACCGGTAGGCAAAGAGAAAACTACAAGGGTATCAATGTTGTATATTCAAAAGAAAACGAGACTGCCGATGATGTAATGATTGGCTGGATAAGAGAGAAAAAAGAAGGTGTTATAGTAGTTACCTCTGACCGTGCAATAATTGATGAGGCTAAAAGATATAATATAACATTTGTTGTTCCTTC
>MWEV01000115.1 GCA_002071245.1 Deltaproteobacteria bacterium ADurb.Bin026 | reverse complement strand
TTGAAATGTGTCTTTACAGCCTCCATCACACGCCTTTTCAGTTCATTGTAGTCTTTTTCGCCGAGGTCTGTAATCCATTGACTTCCTATATTTGATGTCATGATGATGACGGTGTTCTTGAAATCCACGGTCCTACCCTGACCATCTGTGAGCCTCCCATCGTCAAGGACTTGCAGCAACACATTAAAAACTTCGGGATGAGCCTTTTCCACTTCATCCATGAGTATGATAGAGTAGGGCTTTCTTCTTACCGCCTCAGTCAGGTAACCGCCTTCCTCGTACCCGACATAGCCTGGAGGTGCGCCAATAAGGCGAGACACAGAGTGTTTTTCCATGAATTCGCTCATATCGATTCTTACGATTGCCTGTTCATCGTCAAACAAGAATTCCGCTAATGCCTTTGCAAGTTCTGTCTTGCCTACACCGGTCGGACCGAGAAACAAAAAGGATCCGAGAGGCCTGTTGGGGTCCTGAAGGCCTGCGCGTGCCCTTCTTATTGTGCTTGATACTGCTTCGATAGCCTCTTCCTGGCCGACAACACGCTGGTGGATTTTGTCCTCCATGGTAACGAGTTTTTCCATTTCACCTTCAAGCATCTTTGAGACGGGGATGCCTGTCCATTTTGAAACAACCTTTGCTATATCCTCTTTGCCAACCTCTTCGTTCAACATTTTGTCGGTCTTTTGAATCTCTAAAAGTTGATCGTTTTTAAGTTTTAGCTCATTCTCAAGTGCAGATATTGTTCCATATCTTATCTCTGCAACCTTTTCAAAATTGCCTGATCTTTCGGCTTCTTCTGCCTCAGTCCTTGCCCTGTCTATCTTTTCTTTGATTTCGCCTATACCTGTTATCAGAGCCTTTTCATTTTCCCAATGCTTTTTCTTTTCGTTTACATCTGTTTTAAGCTCATCCAAATCCTGTTCGAGCCTTGTCTTTCTCTCTTTTGATGCTTCATCTTTTTCCTTTTTCAGGGCTTCTATCTCAATCTGAACCTGTATGATTTTTCTTTCTATCTCATCTATTTCAGTGGGTACGCTATCTATCTCCATTCTTAATTTTGAGGCAGCTTCATCTATAAGATCGATAGCCTTATCAGGAAGGAATCTATCTGTAATGTATCTGTGTGACATTGTAGAAGCCGCTATTAAGGCAGAATCTTTTATCCTTACACCATGATGAAGTTCATACTTTTCCTTTAATCCCCTCAATATTGCGATTGTCTCCTCTACGGAAGGTTCTCCTACTTGAACCGGCTGAAATCTTCTTTCGAGTGCTGCATCCTTTTCTATGTATTTTCTGTATTCATCAATAGTCGTTGCTCCAATGCAGCGCAACTCACCCCTTGCAAGGGCAGGTTTGAGCATGTTTGATGCATCTATTGCCCCTTGTGCATTGCCAGCACCGACTATCGTATGCAATTCGTCTATAAAAAGGATAACGGTACCAGCCGCTTCGTCGATCTCTTTGAGAACCGCTTTCAGCCTGTCTTCAAATTCCCCTCTGTATTTGGCACCCGCGAGCATCGCACCAAGGTCAAGTGAAAGCACCTTTTTGTTTTTCAATGTCTCCGGTATGTCGCCGCTTATTATCCTTTGTGCCAATCCTTCTACTATGGCTGTTTTGCCTACGCCTGGTTCGCCTATAATGACTGGATTGTTTTTGGTTCTTCTTGAAAGTACCTGCATGACCCGTCTGACCTCTTCATCTCTTCCAATGACAGGGTCGAGCTTGCCTTTGCGTGCCTCTTCGGTCAAATCCCTGCAATATCTCTGCAATGCCTGATATTTTTCTTCTGGAGCCTGGTCTGTTATACGCTGGGAACCGCGCATGTCCTTTAAAACAGTATATATCTTATCCTTTGTAACCCCATAATTTTTGAGAATTCTCGAAGAAGGACAGTCCTTTATCTCGGTGATTCCGATAAGCAGATGTTCTGTGCTTACATATTCATCCTTTAAACGTTCTGCCTCGCTGAATGCTATATCGATAGACTGCTTTAGAAGAGGAGAGATATATACCTGTATTGCTCCATCTACTTGTGGCATCCTTTTGAATTCTCTTTCAAGGTCGTTTATTATGTAACTGCTGTTTGCCTCAAGCTTGTCGAGCAAAGGCTTAATAATACCTTCCTTTTGTAAAATTAGACTATATAGAAGGTGTTCGTTTTCAATCATCTGGTTTTTATTTGCTTCCGCCCGTTTTTGGGCATCTGCAATGGCCTCCTGTGCCTTGATAGTTAGTTTATCCCAATTCATTTTTCACCCCATAAAAGAATTAGCTGTTTGTCATGGATTCACGTTAAAAAATATAGGTGTTTGCCGGTGACTAAACGCTGAGATTAATATAATCACTAATCTGTTGAATGCAATTATCCATGAATGTTTATGATTTGATATGATATTGCTTGATAATTAATTTCCAATTGCTTATAAGTAAAGATACAGATATGGAAAATGACAGACTTCATTTATTAGTTATAATGGTATGTGTTGTTGCGGCATTATGCTGTACGTGTACAAGAAAAGATTTATCGCTTTCGAAAATAAAAAAGGCGGGTTACATCACATTTGGTGTAAGTTGTGGTTATCCCCCGTTCTGTTTTTATAACAACAAGAATGAATTATCCGGGTACGATATTGATGTTGCAAAAGAGATTGCAAAAAGACTGGATGTCGAATTGAAGTTGATTGATACAGAATGGAATAATATTTTCAATGGATTAAATTTAGGGGCTTACGACGGCATTGTTGCAAGTATGTCTATTACAGAAGAACGTTCATCCCTGGTAAATTTTTCTACACCTTATTACCACACCAAATCTGTTCTCGTAATTCGAGGTGATAGCAAATTTAAATCCCGTTCGGATCTTTCAGGCAAGACCATTGGAGTTGAAGAAGATACAATGTTTGAGAAAGACGCTAAATTGTTGCCGAATGTGAATATCCGTAAATTTAAGACAAGCGAACAAGCCCTTGTTGCCCTCAACAAAAATCTTCTGGATGCTGTTATTACGGATGAAATTGTGACCAATTATGTTTCCGGATCTAAAAAATATGAACTGGAAACACTGGGTGAACCTCTTCGGCGGGACAAGGTAGCAATTGCTTTTCGGAAAGCGGACCA
>MWEV01000114.1 GCA_002071245.1 Deltaproteobacteria bacterium ADurb.Bin026 | reverse complement strand
GTGCGGCAAAATTGAAACAGTACTGACGGCTATCTTGCGAGACCAATTTACAGAAAGCCTTTTTATGCCAGGTTGCGCCGGGAGAAGGCAAAAACATCGTTTCCAGCGTCGTCGAAGAGCAAACTTCAAACGACGATAGGTCATAACGACCAATATAAAAAAATAAGGAGGTAATTGCTATGCCAGGCGGAGATGGAACAGGACCTCTTGGATTTGGTCCTATGACAGGGCGTGGAGCGGGCTTCTGCTCAGGTTACGGTATTCCAGGTTATGCGAATTCTCTATTCGGAAGAGGATACCGTGCATTTGGCAGGGGTCGGATTGGCGGTCGTGGCGGTCGTGGATTCAGAAACTTTTTTTACGGTGGTATCGGTCGTGGATTCAGAAATTTATTTTACGGTGGTGAATACTATCAGACTCAGGGAATGCCTTTTGTAACAAGAACTCAGGAAATGGATTCATTAAAGGCACAGGCAGAATATCTCGAAGATATGCTTGAAACGATTCAGAGACGAATCAGCGAACTCGAGGGTAAAATAAAGGATACCAACGTCCAGTCAGGCTAACGCTCCAGCGAAAAACGATATCAGCCCCTGAACAAAAATATTAATCAGCGTCAGGGGCTGATATACAAAAATACACAGGAGGACAACATGCTAATTGCAATTACATCAGATGGGCCATCTCTTGATGCATGGTTAGATCAGAGATTTGGAAGATCTCCATATTTTCTTATTGTAAACACAAACGATATGAGTTTTGAGGCAATAGAAAACAATAACGTATCACTCGGAGGAGGGGCAGGCATAAAATCTGCTCAGTTGATAGTCGATAAAAAGGTTACACACGTCTTAACAGGCGCATGCGGGCCTAATGCTTATGGAGTACTCTGTGCTGCAGGTATCGAGGTTATTACAGGCTGTTCAGGACTTGTAAAGGACGTAATTAACTATTTTAAGGAGGGGGCGCTTGTATCTTCAGAAGGACCTAACGTTGCAGATCACTTCGGGATAAGCGGGGGTTTTTCACAAAATGCTGATCCTGCTATGGGTACCCCAAACATGCCTGCAACAGGTATGGGGCAGGGAATGGGAATGGGCAGAGGTATGGGAATGGGTCGTGGTATCGGGCAAGGAATGGGCAGAGGTATGGGTGTGGGACGTGGTATGGGGCAAGGAATGGGCAGAGGTATGGGTATGGGTCGCGGAATGGGCAGAGGAATGGGTATGGGATTCGGCAGTCAACAATCGACAACAACAAACATCCAGAATACAAGCAGTGAAGATGAACTTGGATCGTTAAAAAGACAGATGCAGCAGATCAATGAACGTATTCAACAACTTGAAAAAGAGAAAATGACAAAAGGAGGCTAATTATTGGCATTTGGATTCGGAAAAAACCGGGGTTTGAGACAAAAAGGTAGAAAGGACCTTTCGGGGCAGATAAAAATGATGGGAAGATGGGGCCAATGCGGGCCTCCTACAAATTGTATATGCCCAAACTGCGGGAATGTTGTTCCACACGAACGAGGAGTTCCCTGTTTTCAGAGACAATGCCCAAAATGTGGCTCTTTTATGGCCAGACAGTTTCTTGATATCGAATAACCAGGGCAGTAGAGGTGAAAGGTGGAAAACAAGAGCAGTCATATCGAACTTCTCAAAAGGGGTCAAAGGGTAGCTATAACTGCAACAACTGCCATATTCCTCCTGGCAGTTTCAAAATTTATTGTCGGCTACCTCTTTGACTCCAGAATTCTTATTGCCGATGCCTTTCACAGCGGTGTAGACGTTCTTGCAATCTTTGCTTCATGGTTTGGTCTCTGGCTTGCTTCTCGTGCGAGAAGTGCAACCTTTCCCTATGGCCTGTATAAAGCCGAAACATTTATAACTCTCTTAATAGGCGTTTTGATTACATTAGCAGGCATTGAAAATGTGATTGAAGGATATAGAAAGTTTTTCGTACTTTCCACAAGCCAGGCGTTTCCAACTTTGCCCGTTATAATCAGCATAATATCAGTATTCGTCTCTTTCTTTGTCGCAAGGATGGAGAATAAAGTAGGTAAGCAGATAAATTCCGGAGCACTTATGGCCAATGCCTCAGAGGCCTTTCTTGATATCGGCGTTTCCATGGTAGTATTTGCGGGCATAATCCTGTCCCACTTAAAAATCCCTTATGTGGAGGGTTCTATCATTATATTTATTGCCCTGCTCATATTGAGGCTTGGTTTAAAAAATATATGGACACCAATATTAATCCTTATGGACGCAAATCTTGATTTAAATCTGCAATCAGAATTAAACAAAAAGATAACCAGCGTTGAGGGCGTCAAACATGTTAAAAACATAAAAATCAGGCAATCAGGACCCTTTAAAATGGTGGAATGTAGTATAACCACCCTTCCGAATATTTCTGTTTTCAAGGCCCATGAAATTACAGAAAAAATTGAAAACCTTATAACCACAGCATATAAGGAAATTGAGTCTGTTTTTGTTCATGTCGAACCAGATCAATTAGAAACTTTATCTGTCATTATACCAGTTAAAGAAATAAACGGTTTCAGTTCAAGGGTACACGAACACTTCGGGAGAGCCCCTTATTTTATCATTCTTAAGCTAAACAATACCGAAAAGCCGGAGATAGAGGATTTTTATTATAATGAATTCCTGAGCAATAAAGACCGCATACACATTGCAGTCAAGGTTATAAAGGCGGTAATAAAACACAATCTGGATATCGTTTTTACACCTAAAATAGGAGAGATTGCATTTCACATGCTTAAAGACAATTATATAGATATTTTCAGGGTCAATGCTGGCATGACGGTTGAGGAAGTCATTAAAAGGTATAACAGTGGTGATATCGAACCTATTATCTCACCACATCCAGCAGAAGAATCTCTGGTAAAACAACAATACACTGAAAAGTTAGAGGCAAATAGGTAAAAATGCCGATTTGCTTAGCTAAGCCTTTCATGATAAAACATACTGTTTACAAAAACGAAAAAGGAGGATATTTCAAACCCAAAAATGAAAATCATTCAGGATTTAATAAGCAACATCAATTATGATGCCCCAATTATTGAGGTTACAAAAGGTATCTTCTGGACAGCAGTAATCAGCAGATATTGCGGTCTATCATCTACAATGTTTCGGGATTGTGCCGCAGACAAAAATACGGCAATGTACCCTGAAAAACCATACACAGAGATGACCGCATTAGAATTGTCACAGTTCGCCCTCGCATCCGATATAGCCCGTGCATCGGTAGGTCTTGCAGCCATCAATTCACTTCTGGAACCAGACTATTCAAGGTGTACCGAAGTAAATGCCTCTGATATTCTGCTGGAATACGGAAAAAACAAGAATGTCTCTGTAATAGGCCACTTTCCTTTTACAGATGATTTGAAAAAAACAACAAAGAACCTTTGGGTGATCGAAAAATGGCAAAGACCCGGAGATTACCCCGAAGTTGACGCACAAAAATTTTTGCCCATATCTGATATTGTTGCAATATCGAGCACAACCCTTATCAATCACACCCTCACTGATCTGTTAAAGCTATGTCCCAACACAGCTATCAAAATGCTCCTTGGCCCCACAACCCCTTTTTCTGAAGTGCTTTTTGAGCACGGTATTGACATAGTATCTGGAAGCAGGGTGCTTGATAAAGAAAAGGCGCTTAAACACATCAGAGAGGGCGCCAACTTCAGGCAGTTGAAAAGAACAGGGGCAATCAAGTTACTCACAATGATCGGGGAACGGCTCTCATCAAAGGGGGTAGTTCCACATGGAGAATAAATTCAAGTACATATACGGGCCAGTGCCCTCCTGGAGGCTTGGAAGCTCTCTTGGAATCGATCTTTTATCACAGAAAGATAAGATATGCAGCTTCGATTGTGTATACTGTCAACTTGGGGCAACAAAGGTATTTACCGAAACAAGACACCAGTATGTTTCTGAAAACAACATCATCAAGGAACTGGAAGGATTACCAGATGGCATACCGATTGACTATATAACACTATCAGGCAGAGGAGAACCAACACTCGCTGCCAATCTTGGCAGCGTTATAAAATCTATACAAAGAAACAGGACAGAGCCAATCGCAGTAATAACCAATTCGTCTTTGATACACAGGGCTGATGTCAGGGAAGAGCTATCACATGCCGATTTGGTTATCGCAAAGCTCGACGCCCCCAAGCAGGACATCTTTGAGATTATTAATAAACCTCTCGAAACACAGCTTAACACTATTGTTAAAGGAATTAAGGAATTTAAAAAAGGATTTAAAGGTAAACTCGCCATACAGATCATGTTTACTGATGATAACATCGGTTGTGCGGCGGATATTGCCAATACTGTAAAAGAGATCATGCCCGACGAGGTGCAGCTTAACACCCCGCTTAGACCATGCAGCATTGTGCCAATATCAGAAGAAAAGATGCTCGAAGCAAAGACCTTTTTTACCGGTCTTAATATTATTTCCATCTATGAAAGCAATAAAAAAGATGTTAAACCCATTAGCGACATAGACACGCTGAAAAGGCGCGGCAAAGAATAATAAAAACAAGGTATAAAAATCGTAAAACTATATTTTAAAACTATAAACAGGGTTCGAGATAGCTTATGTCGATTGACCTAAAAACGCATGGAGGCAACATTGTATGAATTAAAATTCAACATTGAAAAATGTCTTGACTGCCCATCTCAAGCTTGCCTTACAAAGTGCCAATATATGAATATTGACAGCAAAACAGCAAAAAATGAGATTATCAAGATTGCCCAAGGCGAAGATTCATTCGTACTTCACAATTGCGTGACATGCTATGCCTGCGAAGAATATTGTCCGATGGGCAATCATCCCTTTTATCTTATCGTAGAACGTCAGGAAGCGCTTGATTGCGCTCCGGTACCAAGACCATTGATAAAAAGGGCTATAAAGCTTGGCATACCATTCAGGGGCGAGCCTGAAATAAAACCCATAGATGGTCCGGCGCTAAATATGGGCGCCTTTTCTGAACTTATGCCACTCATACAGGGGAAACTTTTCGAGAATATACCCGTAATATCAACGGATGCACGCAAGATGTTTCACTACTTCTGCCAACTCATGTATCTCCATTATGCCAAAAGTTCAGTCATCAAAGAAAGACTGCCAGGAATCATAAATACCATTGCAAGACATAAACCAACTCAACTGATATGTTTTCACGATGAATGCTACGGCACGTATGCGTCTTATTGTCCGGCAGTTGGTATCGATGTCCCCTTTGAACCAGTACACTTTTATGAATTCTTGTTTGAACGCCTCATGGAACTAAAGGCATTAATAAAACCAATGAATTTGAAAGTTGCATACCAGAGGCCGTGTTCATCACGGTTGTCGCCTGACAAACACCTGTTTGTCAATCGCATATTTGAGCTCATCGGTGTGGAGATCGTAAAAAGAACATACTCCGATGAAAATGCCTTATGCTGTGCCGGCACAATTCAAGGGCAAAGAGTTGAAGGAAGCCGTAAGCGAGCAAGAGAACTACAGCGGAAAAACATCGAGGACATGAAAAAGGCAGGCGCACAGATATGCGTATTTAACTGCCCGGCATGTTTCCAGACGCTGGGACGTATTGTTTCAGAAAACGGCATCAAACCCATTCATATGAGTGACCTCTGCCGTCTTGCGATTGGCGAGAAACCAACGGGCTGGAGATAGACATGGATAATATATTACGATCACTTGCAGATATCGTTGATGAAACTCATGTTTCAAACCGTCAGGAAGAATTATTTATCTATTCTTTTGATCTGGGAACAGCAGAGCCCCGACGACCCGACTATGTTGTGTCTCCTGAATCAGTAGAACAGATTCAAGCGATATTGCGCCTCGCCAACCGGAACAAAATACCTGTAGTACCTTTAGGCGGCGGATTGTCTCTTGCCGGCCTTGCTGTCCCACTCAAGGGAGGCATTTTAATTGATCTGAAGCGTATGGATCGTATAATCGAAGTAAACGAAAAATCACGCTATGCGGTGCTCGAATGCGGCGTCTCTCAGGCACAACTTACATCATACCTTGAAAAACACCATCCACAACTTACACACTCAGAACCAGGTGCGCCCCCCACAGCTACAATTGCTGGAAATCTGATGATTCACGGTCAGGGCGATCTTGCCCAACCTTATGGCTTCAATTCTGACCTGATAAATGGTCTGGAAGTTGTTCTTCCAACCGGAGAAATATGTCGTCTTGGCTCATGTGCCGTTGGTTCCGAATGGTTCACAAATCACCCACTGCCGGATATTAATGTCTTTCTTGGTTGGTACGGCACAACAGGGATCATTACAAAACTGTCCATGAGGCTTTTCCCTGCAAAGCGCATACGTGGGACAGGTCAATTCGTCGTTGATAATGAAGAACTTGTCCCTGAAATCTTATTCAAACTGACCCATACACAGATGGCAGAAGATATAATCGCATACAGCAGGGCAATCCCTCCTTTTTCCGATGGGTTACAGCATATCACAGTGAATATCGCAGCAGACACCGAAAAAGAACTTGAATGGAAACAGGAAATACTATGGGATGATACGCTGGGCGAATATATCAGAAACGGTGACGGGGCATACCTTGGATTTACAATGGGATTAGAAAGACCGCAGATATCAAAGACATCTGATTACAAAAAAGGTGGGGGTTTCGAGTATGTCGGCAGTATCATGCCGATAGAAAAGTATCCAGATTGTTACAGAATAGGCAGAAAAATATCGGAAAAACACAATATACCTTATACCGTAACCGGTCGTTGCGTCGGCGTAGGCCACTCTATGATGTTTGCATGGACGTATGCTTTCAACAGGGCAGAGCCCGATACAATCAGACATGCAAAAGAGGCATTGCATGAAACAGATGACATCGTCGTTGAATTGGGCGGGGTTATCTGGAAACCCGGTATTTACGGGCAAAAACTGATTATGGAAAGGCTTGACCCTGCAACAAGGGAACTGATGAAAAAGATAAAAAAACTCCTTGACCCCAACGGCATCATGAATCCTGGTAACTGGGATGTGAAATAATGACAATGGCAGAATTTCCATACAAAGACCTCATACATCGTTGTTTCCGTTGTGGATATTGCAAATTTCCTGCAAACTGGATGGATGTTAACAACTGTCCGCCATATGCCCGTTTTCGCATGGAAACCTTTTCTTGCGGAGGAAGATTATGGCTGACCAGAGCATGGCTGAACACCCAGATCGAATGGAGTGAGCACCTTGCAGAAATATTATATTCCTGCACCACATGCAGAAACTGCGAAATAAAATGTCCTCTCCGCTTCAATGTGGACATAGTAAATATGGTTGTAGCAGCCCGCTCAGAAATGGTCGAATCAGGAAGGCTGCCTTCCGCTGTAAAATTATTTCTTGAAAACGT
>MWEV01000113.1 GCA_002071245.1 Deltaproteobacteria bacterium ADurb.Bin026 | reverse complement strand
ACTCAACCAGCCTTTGGGAAAAGGGAGGGTTTCGACGGTATAGATGTAATCACCCCACTGGTCGATAACCCGGATAAACTTTTTAAACGAACCAGACGCGTTGAATATCGGTTGTTGAATGACTTGGCACCCTTAGACCCCGAGAGTTTGCTGGAATCTGTAGCCCAGGAGGCAGGGTCAACTCTGGTCATATTCAACACAAAGAAAGCCGTGCTTGAATTCTATAATTCTGCCCGGAATAACGCCAGTTGGGAAAAAATATATCACCTCTCTACCGCTATGTGTCCATCGCACCGGAAAGACGTGATCGAAAATATACGTGCCGATCTGAAGGGGGGAAGTAAAATTCTGGTAGTTTCGACACAATTGATCGAGGCGGGAGTTGATTTTGATTTTCCCATTGTTTTCAGAGCACTGGCACCTCTCGAAGCTATAATTCAGGCTGCTGGACGTTGCAACAGAGAAAACAGACTGGGAAAATCGGGTGGAAAAGTTTTTCTGTTCAAAATGCTTGATGCAAAAATGCCCGATAAAACCTATGCTGCATGCGCTGCTCACACTGAGGAATTCCTTCGGATAGATATGGACCAACTCCATGATTGGCAAGCATTCAACAAATACTACGAGCAAATTGTTCAACTATATATCGATCCCGATCAATTCAAGATTAACACAGCCAGAGAACAATTCAATTTCCAGACAGTGAATGACAGCTATCAAATAATCCGGGATCAGACAGAATCCCTGTTCATGTATCATTTTAGTGATGATAGTCGCAGATTGTTTCATACTATAGAGAAGAAAGAATTTCTATCGAAAGAAGATTTTAGGAGAATGCAGCCATATACAGTCCAAGTATTCAGACATTTTCTCATTAAAAATGCGGAATTGTGCATGCTTATGCCTCAGGGATTCAATGTATGGTATGGAAACTATGACATAAAAACAGGCATTTCCGTTGAGCCTTTGGATGCGGATAAACTGCTTGTGTAGAAGGAGGTAAAATGCTTGACGATAGGGTTGTAAAAGTAAAAGTAATGGGCCGTTATGCGTGTTTTACAAGACCGGATTTGAAGGTCGAACGAATGACGTATCCCTGTATGACGCCTTCAGCGGCGAGGGGGATTCTCGATTCTATTTTATGGAAACCAGAGTTTAGGTGGTATGTGAGAAGAATATTGGTTCTGAAACAGGTTCGGTTTGCAACAGTGAAAAGAAATGAAATTAACGCACTACAGGGACGGATACCAGTAATAGTTGAAGAAAAACGTGTTCAGCGAAACAGCGTGATTCTGAGGGATGTGGCGTATATTATCGAGGCATCGATTTATCAAGAAAATGGGTCAGAAAAGAACAGACCTGAAAAATACATAGGTAGAAAAGGCATTGATACCGACCATGATGGCATATTCATCCGACGGGTTAAAAAGGGTCAGTGCTGGCGCAGGCCATATCTTGGTACCCGTGAGTTCACTGCTGAATTTATGGAACCCGATGGGAACGAAAAGCCGATTCAAGAAACCATTCCCATTGGAAGCATGCTCTTTGACATATTTTATGATGCCAATGGGAAGCCGCACCCTGTGTTTTTTCATGATGTGGCGGTACGAAAAGGTGTCTTAAATTGTGAAGTCCCGGAGAACGAGACCATGATGAAATCCACCCATATCCAGCCCCCCAGTCATAGGGACTTTTCGTCAACTATTTACGAATTTAACCTGAAAGAAGAGGAGACAGTGTCATGATTAAGGAGTTGAGTGAATTGGGAAAAAGGCTGAGAAGCGATCAAGCCGAAGATAAATGGGTTCATAACGCATTGAAAGAGGAACCGATTTCCATAGAAATAATAATCTCAGAAGATGGAGAGTTTAGAGGGTTTTTGACGATTGAAAAAAAATTGATGAACGTTGCCGAGGCAATAACAGCAAAGAAAGGAAAGGCAAGATTGCTTCTGGATAAAGCTGAGGAGGTGCTCTGTTACGGTGGAGAACAATCAAAAAAGAAACACCAACTTTTTCTTGATAAACTTGACGATTACGGACATTTAACTGAGTTGGCGCCGGTCTTGGCTTTTTATAAAAACAATAGGAAGAATGGGGTGGAGCATGCGCTTAAAGAGTTTACAACTGTTTTTCCCGATGAGAAAACCCGAAAAGGGAATATTGGATTCAGGATATATGGTGAGGGTAAACGCATACACGAAAAGGATAATGTTAGGAAAGAAATCATAACGAAATATGAGACCAGGCAAGGTCAATTATTGGCGGAAAAGCAGAAAAAATGTGCCCTGTGCGGCGAGAGCAAGTATCCTGTAGAAGAAACTCCCCACGGAATGATTAAGAGAGTGCCTGCTGGGCAAACAAGCGGCTGCGCACTTGTATCATATAATGAGCCGGCATTCGAGTCTTACGGTTTGAGGAGAAACGAAAACTCATCTATTTGTACCAATTGCGCAAGGACATATGTTGAGGGTTTGAATTGGCTATTGTCAGTAGGCTATGAGTTGCCAAACAAGACTGCAAAGGGAAAAAACACTATATTCAAATATAGCAACCGTAAGAACTTTGGAACGGATACGGCAGTTGTTTTTTGGACAAGAGAAAACAAAACATTGCCGGAAATTGACCAGCTTGAAGCGCCTAACCCCGATGATGTTGCAAAACTCATAGAGTCTGTAGCAACAGGCACTGAGGCGGTCAATAGGTATCTGGAGACGGACTATTTCTATTCCTTTGCATTGTCAGGGGCTGCAGCTAGAATAGCCATCAGGGATTGGATCGAGAGTAGCCTTTACAATTTTAGGAGTGCCATTGCTAAGTGGTTCAAAGACATTTCTATTGAGGCATATGATTCCGATATGAAGAAACTCAGGATTCGCTATGCCCGCCTGTATGATCTTGCCAGAAGCTGCCAGAGAAGGAATATGGATGAAACTTACGACAAAAACGACGCATCGCTTTCAAGAACAGCGGTATATCTCTGGAACGCGGCTTTAAAGAACACCCAATTGCCCATGTGGATTCTTACTAAGGTGCTCCAGCGGGCAAGGTTGGAAAAAAACGGGGTCACGCCTGACCAGGCAGCTCTTATAAAGTTAATTCTAAATAGAAATAATAGAGGAGGTGGTTTTATGGTTGCAGAACGTTTGGAACAAGGACACAGACCGGTAGCTTATATTTGTGGGCAGGTTTTCGCAAAACTTGAAAGCATCCAATATGCAGCACTTGGTGACAGAAATGCTGGCATACGTGAAAGGTATTTTACATATGCGATGACTTCGCCAGCCGCTGCGTTCGGCAGACTTTTCAATTTGAATTCAAAACATTTCACGAAATTAAGAAGCGAAAAGCCAGGGCTTGCGGTAACGCTTGACAGAGAGCTTCAAGATTTGTGCAAGGATGTTTCCATTGAAAAATTTCCTGCAAATTTTTCATTGGAGGAACAGGGGCAATTTGCCATCGGTTATTACCACCAAAGACAGAAGCAGTTCAGTTCAGTGGCTCAAAACAAATCAATAGAGGAGGAATAACATGGGAGATGTGATTAAGAACAGATATGACTTTGTTTTTTTCTTTGACGTAAAAGACGGCAATCCTAACGGGGATCCCGATCAGTTGAACCTGCCCCGTGCAGATGCCGAAGATCAGCATGGTCTTGTAACGGATGTATGTATAAAAAGAAAGATAAGAAATTATGTGATGTTGGAAAAGAAACTCGAACCCCCTTTTGATATATTTATCAGGCAAAAACAGGTTTTGAACAGAATTATTGATGGAACTCAGGGTGAAACCATCCAGCAGCGTCAAAACAATCTGTGTGAGAGGTATTTTGATATAAGAACCTTTGGTGCGGTATTATCAACGGGTGAAAAGGGGGCAGGAACAATAAGAGGACCTGTGCAATTAACATTTTCTCGCTCAGAAGACCGAATATATCAGGCAGAGCACTCCATAACCCGATGCGCGGTAACAACTGAGGAGGATGCTAAGAAACAGGAAAGTCGTGAATATGCCACGACTTTCGGCCGCAAGTCTACTATTCCCTATGCGCTTTATAGAATGCACGGATTCATCTCGGCATCTGACGCTATAAAAACGAATTTTTCTGAAGAAGACCTGAAGCTTCTTTGGAAATCGCTGATCAACGCCTTTGAACATGATCGTGCTGCTGCAAGAGGCGAGATGTCCCCTGTCAAGCTCGTCATATTTAAACATTTAAGTCATCTCGGAAATGCTTTGTCAGGGCAACTATTCAAGCGCGTATCAATAACACGCAAGTCCGATCTACCGAGAAAGATTGAGGATTACCAGATCGTGGTTAATAAAGATAGCCTTCCGCCTGGAGTCACAATGCAAGAATGGCCCGAAGAAGATGTTTATTGAGCTTCTTGTCCCTCCTAACGGGGTCAAGTCTTATCAGATGGCGGAGATTATTCATAATGCTGCGGTGGTGTTTTGTAACTGCTTCATTGACAGGTGTTTACTTACCCATGACCGAATGGTTAAGGCTAAAAGAAGCGTCAAGCAAAACATTGTTGAGGGTAGTGCCGCCTCGGGTACCTCTAAAAAGACCGAGCTTAGATCCATTGGAGTGGCGCAGGCAAGTATGGAAAAATTGCATGTAGATTTTCAATATTTTTTGCGGCGGAGAGCCTTGCCCCTCTGGAGGAAAGATCACGCCAAGTCGAAAGATGTTAGGGCACCAGCCTGGAAGGAAAATGGGCCCTATTCGACCTTCAAGGCCTATTTGAGGCAAGCCCTATGAACCATGATGAACCGATCATGATATCAGCGATGCAGCACTATGTTTTTTGTCAGAGGCAGTGTGCACTTATCCATATTGAGCAAATATGGAAAGAGAATAGGCTTACTGCCGAAGGAAGGATTATGCATGAACGAGTCCATGAAGAGGGGGATGAAACTCGGGGTAATGTAAAGATTGCACGAGGAGTCCCTTTGCGATCCCTAAGGCTTGGTGTTGTAGGTGTAGCTGATGTGGTCGAATTCCATAAAATCGAAAAAAATCTATGGCAACCCTTTCCTGTCGAATATAAAAGAGGCAAACCTAAGTTCGATCATTGTGATGCTGTTCAGCTTTGTGTTCAGGCAATATGTCTCGAAGAAATGCTTGCTTCATCGGTTCCAAAAGGAGCAATTTTTTATGGTAAGACACGAAGAAGGACTGACGTTATTTTTGACGATGCGTTACGATATGAAACAGAAGAGATTTCGAAAAAGGTGCGAAGGCTTATAGATTCAGGAATAACTCCACCACCAATATATAAAAAACAATGTGAAAGCTGTTCTCTGATAGGCGAATGTATGCCAAAAAAACTTGAAAAAAATGTCTCGGTAAAAAACTACATGAAACGGATAATTGAAATTATATGAAGAAACATCTGAACACCCTATATGTGACCACCCAAGGTGCTTACCTTTCAAAGGAAGGGGAAACTGTTGTCGTTAAAGTTGACGGTCAGGTAAAGATTCAGGTACCCGTCCATACAATCGGTGGAATCGTATGCTTTGGAAATGTCATGTGCAGTCCCTTTCTTATGGGTTTTTGCGCAGAAAATGGTGTTGCAATAAGTTTTCTAACAGAATATGGCAGATTTTTGGCCGATGTTCGGGGCCCAGTTTCAGGTAATGTTCTTTTGAGGCGTGAACAGTATCGACGTGCTGATGACCTTAATTTTTCGGCACAGGTGGCAAAATCAGTTCTTACAGGAAAAATTGCCAATTGTCGAGCCGTGCTGCATAGAGCGCTCAGGGATCATGCAGATAAAATTAATGAAAAGGAGGTTCGAGGAGCGGTATTAAGGTTAAATCATCAACTTGATTTTTTTAAACAGGATTTTTCTTTAGATGTTCTCAGAGGTATAGAGGGGGATTCGGCGCGTATCTATTTCAGCGTCTTTGACCATTTGATCGTTGCACAGAAAGATGTTTTTTATTTTGATGAACGCAATAGAAGACCACCTCTTGATAATGTAAATTGTCTTCTTTCCTTCACCTATACGCTTTTAATGCATGATGTACGATCTGCCCTGGAAACAGTGGGACTTGATCCTGCTGTCGGTTTTTTGCATAGAGACAGACCAGGAAGATTCGGACTTGCCCTTGATATGATGGAGGAATTCAGGCCATTTCTTGCGGACAGACTGGTACTTTCTTTAATCAATCTTCAGCAGGTTCAGGATAAAGGGTTTAAAAAGACGGATTCTGGTTCAGTTATTATGAATGACGATACAAGAAAAACTGTACTTGTTTCTTATCAAGAGCGAAAGAAAGGAGAGATCATACATCCGTTTTTAGGAGAAAAGGTCACGGTAGGTATTTTGTTTCATATTCAGGCGCTTTTGATGGCGAGGTATCTGAGAGGCGATATGGACGGATACCCGCCTTTTGTATGGAAATAAAAGTTTAAAGCATTAATACGAAATGCGAAAGTAAAAAAATAGTTTTGGTTTGAAAGCCAAAGAGGAATCGCTGATGTTTGTGCTTGTGAGTTATGATGTTTCGACAAAAGATCCTGAAGGAGAAAAGAGGCTGAGAAGAGTTGCCAAGGTTTGTAAAGATTATGGTCAACGTGTTCAGTTTTCTGTTTTTGAATGTATTGTTGATCCGGCTCAATGGACGTTTTTGAAACAGAGACTTATTGATGAAATAAATAAGGAAAAAGACAGCCTGAGGTTTTATTATCTGGGTTCTAATTGGAGAAGAAGGGTGGAACATGTCGGAGCAAAAAAAACAATCGATCAGGAGGGGGCTTTGATAGTTTGACAATCGAGTGCGAACATAAAGCAGACATGATTTTTGTGGGGGTTTCGCACTGTTTGCAATATGTTGAATTTAAATTGTTTTTAGTTTGTTCTTTGACAAGAGAATATTTTTCGTAGAGC
>MWEV01000112.1 GCA_002071245.1 Deltaproteobacteria bacterium ADurb.Bin026 | reverse complement strand
GGATATTTGCCTGTTGCGCTTGAGTCATGCCTTCAGCAGACGTATAAAAACCTCGAGATTATAGTTGTGGATGATGGTTCTACAGATAATACAGGTGAAATTGTCAAACAATATGGGGGTAAGGTTTTTTATATATATCAAGACAATAGCGGGGTGTCTGCGGCACGCAACAAAGGGCTCGAATATGCAAAAGGAGATTTCATAGGGTTTCTCGATGCAGATGATTATCTGACTGAAGATTCAATCAGCACAAGATTGGACATTCTTATGAAAAATGCACACATTGGCGCTGTACTTACTGAGACATACTCAAAAAGGGGAATTGAAGGTGCTTTGTCGTGCCAGCCAAGATTCAAGAGCGAAAGGACTTCAGGAAAGTTTTATGAAGACCTCGTACTCGGAAGGCTACCTTTTGCGACCTGCGCCATATTGATGAAAGGGGCGATTGCCAAACAGCACAGGTTTCCCGTTGGACTTTCAAATGGTGAGGATGTAGCATATTTCTGTAAGGTGTTCTTTTCTACGACGGTGTATTATACACAGAAGCCAACCGCAGTGACATTATGGCATGAAGACAGCCTCAGACATAATATCGAGGAATTAAAAAAACAAGACATAGAACTTGTAAAGACAATATTGAATGATCCCTTTTACAAAGGGGCACTCGAGTATCTTAGGAAGGATTTTATATCAAGACGTTGTCTGGAGCTTTTTAGAAAACTATATCTTGCAGGAGAAAAGAGGCTTGCAAGGTCATATTTCATAAAGGCTGTTATCGCCAAACCGGTAAGTATTTTCAAAATAGACTATCTCGTTAAGTTTATAAAATCATTAATATAAAAAGCGGGGTTTTTCCTCTTTCATTTGTCAGCGTTTTCCTGTAGAATTGTGGGGTTATGAGAGGATTAATAAAGATATTATATACAGTGATACTTTTTTTTGTATGCTGCATCACGGCGACGACGTCAATAGCGGATAACGATGCTCAGGTTTCAGCCAACATCGAAAAGGAAAACGAAACTATCGGTATTTCCGTTGAAAAGGTTGAAAACACGGAAGGGATTATTAAATGCAGATACTGCGGAAGATTGCTCAAAAACGGCAACATCCACAGAGATGCATTGACAATCATTCAAAAGCAGGTTGAGCAGGGTCTGTACAAGCGAAGAATAAGATTTTCTGGTGATGCGGGAAGATTCAGGCATCTCAACGTATATGTATTTCGTTTTGAAGAACGAAAGGGAGGGAATTTTTCAGCAGAAAAACCAGCAGGGGTTGGTTTTCACATGCACCTCCTTGAAAACAATGTCCTTAAAAGTATCTTTGTTTTTGATGAAGAACAACAGGCATTGACGCAGAATCTTTTTGATATTGGTAAATTTTTCAAACGTGGTGGCAGGTGGATAACAGCAGAAAAATTATCCGAGGAAGGCATAGAAAAGGGTCTGGATACCCTTTTAGAAGAGTTTTCGCAGGAACCTGAAAAGGCACCTATTTCACCTACAGAGGATGTATCAAGATGAAAGCCTTATTTGCTATGGATTTAATGAGAAACAAAACAGTACGTCTTCAAAAGGGGGACTTCGAAAAGGTAACTGTTTACAGCGATAATCCCCTTGATAAGATCGACGAAATGATACAAAGAGGGGCGTGTGATTTTCACATAATAGACCTCGATGGAGCGAGAACGGGGCGGCGCACCCACCACGAACTTATTAAAAGGATGAGGCTCAAGATTAAAGGATATATGGAAGTAGGCGGAGGCATAAGAAACGAAGAGGACATAGGATATTATGACGAATCGGGTATGGATGGTATAATTGTTGGAACAAGGGCTCTGGAGGATAATGCATTTTTTGAAAAACTCTCAAGATTCAAGAATATCATACTTGGCTTAGACCTACTGAATGGTATTCCTATGGTAAGGGGATGGAAGACCGCTATCGATAAAGATATCCGACAAATTCTTGAGACATCCGAGAGGATTGGTATAATGGCAATCCTCAGTACAAGCATCTCGCGTGATGGTATGCTTGTTGGCCCTGACTATGTGGGTTTAAAAAACATCCTATCCATGACAAAGATTCCTGTTATTGCAAGCGGTGGCGTAACACACATCGATGATGTTAAGAGGCTGAAAGACATGGGTTCATGGGCAGTAATACTTGGAAAGTCGGTATATGAAGGTTTGATAAAGATAGAAGAGGCTGTTAAATATGCTGACTAAGAGAATAATCCCCAGCCTTGATGAAATTCTACGAAACGCAAAACAAGATGATGCCACATGGCTCAAAGGAGAAAGGAATGGACGAGATAAAATGGGATGAACGCGGGCTTGTTCCTGTAGTCGTCCAGGATTTCAGGACAAAGGATGTACTCATGGTTGCCTACATGAACGAAGAGGCATTTGAGTTGACCCAAAAAACAGGCAAGGCACATTACTATTCAAGATCACGAAAGAAGCTATGGTTAAAGGGAGAAACATCAGGTCATACTCAGGAAATAAAGGCCATACATATCGATTGCGATAATGACACGATTTTGATTTTGGTTGACCAGAAGGTTGCAGCATGTCACACAGGTTACTGGAGTTGTTTTTACAGGGCATGGGCTGATGGATGGAAGGTGGTGGGGAAGAAGATTTTTGATGAAAAAAAGACTTATGGTGAGAAATAGAAAAACAGATTAAAGGAAAAAGATATCCTGTGTCAGGAGATTAATACGCATCGAACATGTCGCTATTCGCAACCTATTTTTCGTTTCATTGTTTCTTGTGGGTTTGTGGGGTATATGCCATTTGCACCAGGCACGTGGGCTTCGCTTTTAGGCTGCATACTCATATACCTTTTTCCTTTTCATTCTTTAATCACAAATATTGTCTTTATATGTACTTTCACCATATTTTCAATTATCAGTATAAATATGTTTGAATTTACCGGGGAAGATCCCGGATATATAGTTATAGATGAGTTGATAGGCATGTTTATAACGATGGCGGGTCACAAAACAACCTTCATTTCACTTATTGCAGGATTTTTCCTTTTTAGGTTTTTTGATATAATAAAACCATATCCAGTCAATGCCGTCGAAAGTTTTAGAAAGGGCTATGGTATAGTTGCAGATGATGTTATTGCGGGCATCTACGCAAACATTGTGCTCTGGCTTGGATATCTGTTATTTTATTGCATATGGAAATAGAAAAAAGAATTGGTAAAATGTTAAAGGAAAGAGGATTGAAAATAGCTGTTGCAGAATCTTGCACAGGTGGTCTTATATCGAGCCGGATTACAGATATCAGCGGTGCATC
>MWEV01000111.1 GCA_002071245.1 Deltaproteobacteria bacterium ADurb.Bin026 | reverse complement strand
GTCAATTTTTTATTGACATTTTTACCTATAAAGCTATCATAATATCAAATGAAAAGGGGAGCGAGGGTTATTTGTTATAGAGATCTTTACAATTATATCTTTATCCTTTATACCTCTATGGATACAATTTTAAACAAATACATGAGAAAGGGGGTGAGCCATTACATTTATTTTAAAAAAAGAGTAAGGAGGGTTTATTATGCAACCAGTACAACCAGCAGTACCACCTGTAACACTCCCTGATCCGTCAGTATTGATGGCGCCATGGTATGTATGGTGGGCGTTAATTATCGGGCTGTTCCTGATGACATTTATAGGGACATGGCTTATAACAAGGGGGTGGAAAGAATGAATCCAATAACATATATGGAATATGTAAAACCCACCACATCGATGGCTGTTTGGGGTGTGATAGGTGTTGGTCTGCTCCTCGTATTTTCTATCATGCTCGGTATTATCAGTAAGAAAAGGGTGGCAAAAGGCTCATTTGACGAATATCTCGTCGGAAAACGTGACATCGGTCCTGTCGTGACAGGCTGCGCACTTGCTGCATCGTATCTGTCAGGCTGGGCATTTGCAGGAAGTACGGGCATTGTCTATTCTGTTGGCTTTTCGGGTATGTGGTTTGCCGGTATATGGAGTTTGCTCGGACTGATTCCATGCTGTTGGCTTGCCGCAGTAAAAACTGCCTCATTTTCAAAGAAGCTTGGCGCAGCAACACTGCCGGAAACAATTGGAAGACGCTTTGAGAGCAAGATGCTCCAGACCGTTGTTGCATTATGTATGTTATATTTTCTTTTTATGTACTCTGTCGGACAGCTAAAGGCAGCAGGCGGTGTCTGGTATGCAACGACTGGTCTTCCGCCGCTATGGTGTCTGTTGCTATCTATCCTTATTGCTTGGCTCTACATGGTGCTCGGTGGTTATCTTGGCACACAGTGGTCCATGGCGTTTCAGGGGGCCTTCCTCGGTTTTGTCGGTGCCCTTCTCGGCATCTGGGCGATCATATATGCTGGAGGTTTCTATGAAATCTCTGCAAAACTATACATGGAGCCCAAAGTTGGTCCTGCCCTCATAAAACTCATGAGACCAGAGCTTCCTAAGGTCGGGCCGACCCAGCTCTTTTCGAGCCTCGTGGGTATCCTTGCCACACCTGTCATATTCTTCACTATGGCCATTGGTTTCCCGCATAATGTGAGCCGTTTCCTCGGTATGGGTACATTGACCAAAAAGGGTTACTGGACGCTCATTACGGTTGTCTTCCTGATAGCCGGTATCCCGATCATGCTCGACTGTTCAAGCAACGGTCTTGTTGCCAGGATGCTTTTTGGGCCTAACCTCCTTAAGATTAAGCCATGGGCTGCAGACCTTGCAGCACCTGAGCTTGCATATGCCGTTGGTGGTGTCCCCATGATGACACTTTATGTCATGGGTCTATTCGCAGCGGCGCTTTCAACCCTTGCAGGCATGGTCTTTATCATGAGCGCAAACGTTACGCGTGATGTTATAAAACTCTGGTGGCCACAGGTATCAGATAAGGCAATGCTCAACCTTGGGTATTTCCTCATCGCCTTATTCCTTTTCCTCCCATTCTACTGGACACTCGTTAATCCTCCACCATTGCTCTCTATCTTCATGGGTCTTGCAGCCATGGGCTTAGGCGCCATCTTCTTCTTTGTAACAGCAGTTTCCTATTACTGGAAGCGTGCGACAAAGTGGGGTGCACTTTGCTGCGTATTGTATGGTACAGTCATGAGTGCATGGGGTGGATACAAAGTCCTTCTCAAGAAAGAGATAGGTATGGGTACATTTGAGTGGTGGCTTGTGATAGGGTGCGGTTTGCTCTATTTCATAGTAAGTGCTATAACTAAACCACCATCAAAAGAACTCATCGACAAACTCTTTCCAGCAAAAAAATAGAATAAGAGACAATCCTCTAACCATATAAAGGGCTTGGATATCAAGCCCTTTATTCATTTTTATAAAGTTCCTGCTCTGTTGCTCATCGAGACTTTTTGCCTCTATTGAAAATGTCTTTTCACAGTAACAAGAAATTCTAATTTGAAACATATGGACTTTTGTCTGATATTCCTGTAAAATTAGAGATATCGGGGCGTAGCGCAGCATGGTTTAGCGCACTTGCTTGGGGTGCAAGAGGCCGCAGGTTCAAATCCCGTCGCCCCGATACTATATTCAAACCGCAAATGGCTTAATCCGGGATGGTTTTCTTTGTTAATCCTTCTAACCAATGATGATGGTATCGATTCAAGAGGTTTTACCCTGCTCAAGGAGCGTCTGTCAAAACGCCACGATGTACTGGCTATTGCGCCTGAAAAAGAAAGGACATGCGTGGGACATGCGATTACCCTACACAAACCTTTGAGGATTAAGAAGATAGATGAGGCGTTATTTTCAACAAACGGTACCCCGGCTGATTGTGTACTACTTGGGACAAAGGTTCTAATGAAAAAAATGCCTGACCTTGTCATCTCTGGCATTAACAGAGGTCCTAATATGGGCCAGGATGTAAATTATTCAGGTACTGTCGCTGCAGCTAAAGAGGGTGCATTTCTTGGAATAAACTCGATTGCAGTTTCTATCGATGCGAGACAGGATTATCTGTTTGAAGATGCAGTAGAAACCATCTCATCTGTTATTGAAAAATCAGTTGATATTGAAATGCCTTCCGGCATACTGCTGAATATCAACATCCCTAATATCAAAAGAGAAAGACTGAAGGGTTTTATGGTGACACGGCTTGGAAAAAGGATATATAATGGAACAATTACAGAGCGTATTGATCCGAGGGGCAACAAGTACTACTGGATAGGCGGAAGTGGAGATAATTTCGAACGCACAGAAGGGACTGACCTCTATGCAGTTGAGAATGGTTATGTCTCAATTACACCTCTTGGTCTTAATATGACGCATAACGAATATTTAAATGTTTTGAGAGATCATTTCAAGGCAGTGGATAGAACATGAAATACTTTATTCAAACATTTGGCTGCCAGATGAACGAGCACGATTCTGAAAAGATGGATTATCTCCTGCAGGGACAGGGTTATATACCCGTTAAAGAGGTAAGGGAGGCCGATGTAATCGTTGTAAACACCTGCTGCGTAAGGGAAAAGGCTGAGCAGAAATTTTACAGCTTTATGGGTAGGTTGAAAGCCCTGAAGGCCAGATATGGCAAGATAATAGGGGTAACGGGGTGTATTGCACAGCTTGAGAAAAACAACATCAAGGAAAGACTTCCCTTCGTAGACTTTTCACTCGGGCCGTCGAACATACACAAAATCACAGATGCTATAGATAAGGCATTGAATAATATCGATTTTATGGACTTTTCTGAAAACGGATATCACCCTGGCATAGGTTCGCATTGTATACATAAAAAGAACGGTCTGAAGGCATTTATTACCATTATGAAGGGGTGTAACAACTTTTGCAGCTATTGCATTGTGCCTTACGTAAGGGGGAGAGAAATAAGCCGGCACAGCAAAGATATCCTCAACGAGATTAAAATGATGTCCGATAACGGTGTAAAGGAAATAATACTTCTTGGTCAGAATGTGAACTCATACAACAAAGGAAACAACGATTTATCTTTTCCGGAACTACTCGAAACAATCAACGAATTCAACGGGATAGAAAGGATAAGGTTTGTAACGTCACACCCAAAGGATTTATCACCCAATCTCATTGAATGTTTTGGAAGACTTGAAAAGCTCTGCGAACAAATACATCTTCCCTTTCAGGCCGGCTCTGACAAGATTTTAAGGCTGATGAACAGGGGTTACACGGTGAAACAGTATATAGACAAGATCACACATCTAAGAATGCGTTGCAGTGACATTGCAATTACATCAGATTGTATAGTTGGTTTCCCCGGAGAAGATGACGACGCATTTAACGAAACGATGGAATTGATAACCCTTTTGGAATTTGACGGCATATTCTCTTTTGTCTATTCCCCAAGAAAATATGCTGCTGCCTCAAACCTTCCAAATGATGTAACAAAAGAGAAGGCGCTTGAGAGACTAAGACATCTTCAGACTGTTCAAAAAGCCATAACCATAAAGAAAAACAGGGCAATGGAAGGTAAAACCTTTCAAGTGCTTGTAGAAGGTGCGAGCAAAAACTCGAACGAAGAGTTGACAGGAAGAACCAGGACAAATAAGA
Organism: Deltaproteobacteria bacterium ADurb.Bin026; assembly: GCA_002071245.1. Lineage (GTDB taxonomy): Bacteria > Desulfobacterota > Syntrophorhabdia > Syntrophorhabdales > Syntrophorhabdaceae > MWEV01. Next base: position 10,974 of record MWEV01000111.1, on the reverse strand, counting down.
TTGTGAATTTCAAAGGAAAACATGATATGATTGGCAGTATGACCGATGTTAAAATCATTAAAGGTTATGCAAACTCACTAAAAGGTGAAGAGCCTTAATATGGAGGTGGCAAGGTATGTTTAAAGAGATGAAGGTAGCAGGCATAACGGTTGATCCTTTTACAAACACACCAATAGTGCTCCTTAAGGACCTTGAGGACAAAGACGTTTTGCCTATCTGGATTGGTCTTCTTGAGGCGTCGAGCATTGCCACTGCGCTGGAAAATATCAATACACCAAGACCCATGACCCATGACCTCGTAAAAAACTTACTGGATAAACTCGGTGTAAAGATTGTGAGGATAGAGGTGAACGATTTAAAGGACAATACCTATTATGCATTGCTCCATCTTGATGTAGATAACAGAAGGCTGGTTATCGATTCGAGGCCAAGCGATGCAATAGCCATTGCCTTGAGAACAAATGCACCAATCTTTGTAGAGGAGAGTGTAATAAAGAGATCTGCCAAGGTTGATCTCTCTACAAAAGGCGATAAGGTTGTTACTGAATCAAGCGATTGGGAGGATATACTCGAGAACCTTTCACCGGATGATTTCGGCAAATATAAGATGTGACAAAAAAATATGACACTTCTCAAAAAGCATAAACTGTAAGAGGGTTTTTTATGATTGATTTACATACACATTCGCTTATAAGCGATGGCGAACTCCTGCCGGCTGAGTTAGCCCGTAGGGCAAAGGTAAAAGGATATAAGGTGATCGGCATATCAGACCATGCAGACCACACAAGCATTGAAAATGTTATCGCATCGATTCTTAAAATCAGCTCGTTTGTAACCTATCACGAGGGCATAACAGTCTTGCCTGGTGTTGAGATAACGCATGTACCAAAACATCTCATAGCAGGAATTGTAAAATTTGCCCGGGAACTCGGTATATACTATGTTATTGTCCACGGCGAAACTATCGCAGAACCCGTTGAGAAAGGCACAAATAATGAAGCCATAAAGGCAGGGGTTGATATCCTCGCACACCCTGGGCTGATAGAAGAAGACGATGTCCTGCTTGCTAAAAAGAATGGTGTTCTCCTTGAAATAAGCGGCCGTAAAGGCCATTCTCTGGCGAACGGTCATGTGGGGATGCTTGCGCAAAAGCATGGCGCAAAGCTCATATTCGATACAGATTCACATAGTCCGTCTGACTTAACAGACATGGAGCAGGCAAGAAAAATCGTCTCTGGGGCGGGTTTAAAACCCGACATGTTTGACATTATGCAGCAAAATGCAATGGAACTTATTAAAAAGGCTATGGAAAAGAAAAGATGAAGTTGACGATAGATAAAAATATCGAAGAGATTCCTTACTATCCCAAAGCCGCTATGTATGGGGTTGGCGATGGATGGGTAAGGCTTGCATCAAATGAAAATCCGTTTCCTCCATCCCCCTTTGTACTTACAGATATAATCGATGCTTTACCCAATATAACACGTTACCCTGGTGGTGAAAACGAACTGAAAGAGGCGATTGCAAAAAAATATCATGCGACACCAAACCAGATAGTGCTTGGAAACGGCTCTGATGAACTCATAGAGATGGCGCTTAAAGCGGCGAAGACAAGCGATAGACGCACCGTTATCATATCACAGCCATCTTTTGCCTTTTATGCCATTTCATCAAAGGTCTATGGATACAATTTATGCAAGGTTCCGCTGGGCAAACAAATGGAGGTCGATCTTAAGGCTATCCTCGATGCAATCGATGACCAAACCCGTTTGATATTTCTGAACAATCCCCTGAATCCGACAGGCACGATCTTCCAAGAAAGAGATTTTATTACATTTTTGAAGGAAATACCCGATGAAATTCTTATCGTTGTTGACGAGGCATATGCAGAGTTCGTGGAAAACAAAACTTTTCCTAATTCTTGCAAGTATATCAATGAGTTTCCTGTTCTAACGCTTAGAACGTTTTCCAAGGCATATGCGCTTGCCGGTCTTAGGCTCGGATACGGCATATGTGAAGCGTCTCTTGCCTCATATCTGGAGCGGACGAGACAACCATTCAGCGCAAACACAATTGCCCTGATAGCTGCAAAGTCTGCATTAAACGATGAAGAACATTTAAAACGGGTGCTTGAGAATAACAAAAAAGGCAAAACATACCTGTACAACGCCTTTAGTGATTTGTCGATTGCATATGTCCCAACAGAGGCAAATTACATCCTGTTCCGAGTCGGGCGAGATGCTGAGGGGATTACAAGGGATCTGTTTGAAGAAAAGGTTCTCACGAGATGGATGGGCGCCTACGATCTTCCAGAATATATTAGGGTTTCAATAGGGAGGATGGAGGAAAACGAGCGGTTTATCGAGGCATTGAAAAACATTATGCAAAGAAGGAGGGCACATACTTTTACCAGATGAAGAAACATCTTATCATTACAATAGACGGTCCTAGCGGTGCAGGTAAAAGTACAGTGGCTAAGATGCTTGCAAAGTCACTCAACTATTTGTATATCGACACAGGCGCCATGTACAGAGGGGTAGCCTATGCATATAAGACAGAGGGTATAACACAAGGCACTGGTGCCACAACGTCTTTAAACGATATGGAAACATTTCTTAAAAATCTATCGATAAGGTTTGAATTTGGTGAAGAAGCGAAGGTTTTCATCAATGATGTGGATGTCAGTTACGCCATAAGGACACCGGAGATATCGATGCTTGCATCAAGTCTCTCGCAAGACAGGTCAGTCAGGACATTTCTCACAGAAAAACAAAGAGAGATAGGCGCAAGCGGCCATATTGTGATGGAGGGAAGGGACACTGGCAGTGTTGTCTTCCCTGAAGCGGATGTCAAGTTTTATCTCGATGCAAGTGAAGAAGAAAGGGCAAAAAGACGCTATATCGAGTTGTCTGAAAAGGGTATTAACGCTGATATATCAAGCGTCAAAGATGATATGTCAAAAAGAGATAGGGATGATTCGAGAAGAGATATTGCGCCACTTAGAATTCCCCATGGGGCTGTTGTTATTGATACTACAGGCATAGATGCAAAAGGCGTAACAGATAAACTCTTAAAATACATTGAAGGACTGGAACATAATGCAGGTGCTTAAGACAAAACATTTAGGTTTTTGCTTCGGCGTAAGAAGGGCAATAAATATCGTTTTGCGCGAGGCAGAACAAAGCGGTAAAAAAATCTACACTATAGGCCCTATAATACATAACCCCCAGATGGTTAAAGATTTAAAGGAAAAGGGTATTGTTCCTGTTGACAATGTATATCAGATTGACGACGGGATAGTTGTATTCAGAACACACGGAATCAAGAAGGACGAAGAGGCATACATAAAAAACAAGGGGTTACCGATCATTGACACTACCTGTCCTTTTGTCAAAAGGGTGAGGAAACGCGCAATATTCCTGAAAAAAAATGGATACAAGGTGGTGATAGTTGGAGACAAAAACCACCCTGAAGTGAAAAGTGTGTTGAGTTATTTGGACAATGATGGTATTGTATTGCAACTACCCACTTCTATTAAAGAAAAAAAGATTGGTGTGGTAAGCCAGACCACCCAGGACAAAGAGACGTTTTTCAATATTGTCAGGGGACTGATAGAAGGGGTCGAAGAACTAAGAGTTTACAATACGATTTGTCATAGTACAGAAATAAGACAGGACGAGGCAGCCATACTTGCCTCAAAGGTCGACCTAATGCTGATTGTTGGAGGGAAAAACAGTTCAAATACGGCAAAGCTTTATAATGTGGTGAAAAGGGTACAGCAAAATTCATACCACATAGAAACAGAAAAGGATATAATGCCTGGGTGGTTTTCGGGTATAAATAAAATTGGCATTACAGGGGGAGCCTCTACCCCTGACCATATTTTAGATATTGTGGAGAGGCGGGTAAAAAATCTTTAGGGGGCTTACATGCTTGATATAGGTGAAACTGGAGTTCAAAAAGAAAAAACTGAAGAAGAGATGAGAGCTCTCTACGAAACTTCCATGAAAAGCCTGCAAAACGGTAATATTTTAAAAGGAAAGATAATCAACATCAACGGTGATACGGTCATCGTTGATGTAGGTTTAAAATCTGAAGGCAAGGTATCGACGTCTGAATTCACAAGCAAAACAGGTGAATTAAAGGCACAGGTGGGCGATGAAGTCGAGGTAATGATAGTTGGCAGAGAAAGGGAGTTTGGCCTGTTACTGCTCTCAAAACAAAAAGTAGATTTCATCAGAACGTGGCAGAAGATAAATCAGTCCTTTGAGGATGGGACCTATGTTGATGGGGATATCGTCTCCGAAGTAAAAGGTGGTTTTTCAGTAGATATAGGGGTTAATGCCTTTCTGCCCATCTCCCAGGTTGACATAAAGCCAGTGAAGAACGCCTCGTCCTTTGTGGGCAGACACCTAAGGTTCAAGATCATAAAGGTAAACCAAAGAAAGGGTAATGTTATTGTCTCGAGAAGAATCTTTTTGGAAGAAGAAAAAGAGAAGAAAAAGAGTGAATTCTGGAAAAACACTAAGAAAGACCAGGTTCTTTATGGTTTTGTAAGAAACATAACCGATTATGGTGCATTCATAGATTTAGGCGGGGTAGATGGCTTTCTCTATCTTAACGAAATTACATGGGGAAGGATCACGCATCCAAAAGAATATTTGAGAGTTGGCGATGAGGTAAAGGTCAAGGTACTGGAAATCGACCCTGAGAATCAGAAGGTGTCTGTTAGCATTAAACAGTTAAAACCTGATCCGTGGCTCAAGGTAAACGAAAAGTATCCAATAGGTGAAAAGGTTAAAGGAAAGGTTGTGGGCATTATAGACTACGGGGTTTTTGTGGAACTCGAACAGGGTGTGGAGGGTCTTCTTCATATCAGTGAAATGAGTTGGGACAGAAAGATAAAGAACCCTGGAAAAATTGTAAAAAAAGGGGAATGGCTTGAACTCGTTATCCTTGGTATAGATAATGAAAAGAAAAGGATCTCTTTAGGGCTTAAACAATTGATGCCTGACCCGTGGGATGAACTTGCCCGTGAATATCCTGTTGGCTCGGTTATTAAAGGCAAGGTTAAAAACATAACGGATTTTGGGATGTTTGTAGGAATCGGAAACGGTATTGACGGTCTTGTGCACATGTCAGAGGTGTCATGGTCAAGAAGAAAAAAGTCCGTAACAGACACCTATAAAAAGGGTTCAATGGTGGACGCCCTCGTTATAAATATTGACAAAGGACAGAAGAAGTTTTCACTTAGCATAAAACAACTTAACGAAGACCCCTGGTCAGATATAACAGAACACTATCATGTAGGAGATATTGTTGAGGGCTATATAACAAGCCTGACCGATTTCGGTATATTTATTGAGATAGAAAACGGCATAGAAGGACTTATCCACATATCAGAGGTGGATGAAGCAAAAGGCAAGCACCCTTCCGAACTGTTCAATATAGACGACAAAGTAAGGGCAATGGTATTGAACATAGATGCAAGAAACAAAAGGATTGGCTTGAGCATGAAGGCGATAAGGAAGGTTGAGGAGGATAAGACAATTGAAACATATACAAGAGATGAAGGCGCCCTTTCTACTCTTGGAGATTTTTTTGAACGTTCGGCAAAAAGGAACGATGCAGAAAATACATAAAAACATGGAGGGCAAGATTGCCTATTAAAAAGGAACTGCTCGAGATATTGTGCTGTCCAAAATGTAAAGGCGATATCGTCCTCAATGAATCTGAGGATGGTCTTATATGCTATGCCTGCAAATTGATGTATCCTATTAAGGATGACATACCGATAATGCTTATCGATGAAGCTGTAAAGATTGCCCCGAAGTAGATTCAGGTGTCCATAGACTCTGTACTTATTTTCATACTAAAACTTTTTCAATTGTTAATCCGTATATTGCCGGAAAAGGCTCGATATGGTGTTGGCATTTTCTTCGGTAGAATAGCCTATTATATACTCAAAAGCAGGCGGGATGTTGCTATATCGAATATAAGGAGGGTATTTGCCAATTCAGACACCTCATGGCAAAAACGCATTGCAAAAAAATGCTTTGAGAATATGGGGGTAAATTTTGTTGAATTGCTTTTGGTGCCACACCTCTCTGAAACAGAATGCGACGATAGGTTTACGATCGAAAACAGGCATTTTGCAGATGATGCGTTAAAGACGAAAAAGGGTCTTATTGCGCTTGTGTTTCATTTTGCAAACTGGGAGATTATGGGTATCACATCGCGTTTTTTTGAAAATGATGTTATTGCGCTTGCCCGACCCTTAAAAAGACATGTATCGCTTAATAATTTTCTAAATAGCCTCAGGGTCTCGACAGGACTTAAGATCCTTCCCAACATAAACACCAGCAAAGACATTATGCGTTGCCTTAAGGAAAACAAAATCATCGCGATTCTTGCTGACCAAAGGGAAAAAAGATCAAAAGGGGTCTTGGTTGAGCTTTTTGGTCAAGATGTTCCAACCTCAAGAGGCATTGCCATGATAGGCATGAAAACGGGTGCGCCTGTAATTCCATTCCATCTTGTACGCAAAGGATTTTTGAGATACACGCTTGTTTGTGGTGAGCCAATCGAAATGGAAAGAAAAGGCAACATCGAGGAACTCATCCATAAAAATACGAGAAAAATCAACGCATTCCTCGAAAGTATCATTCTCCAATATCCTGAAGAATGGTTCTGGGTACACAGAAGGTGGGGCAGAAAAAGAAGGTGAGATGTCTCACCTATACAATAACGAATCCAAAAACCAGCCTGTTTTATCGAGTAATCCTTGATATTTCACATGTTTTTGCATAACCTGTAGCATATCATGGCCGGAAAGTCTCTCATAGCTTCTTAAAAACAGTGTCTTTTCCCGTGTGCCGATTATGCCGTTATATCCTTTTTTTGCCATCTTTTCAACATGTCTGTTAAGCCTCCAGAACATACGCTCCATGTCCCTTAGGGTTACAATGCCTACCGAAGCCTTATCAAAATCAAGAAATTTCATTTGATTATCTTTTGTTATGAGCACGTTGTTCAGGTGTAGATCCGGGTGATATACCCCGAGTCTCTCAAGGTCATACATATAACCTGCAAATCTTTTAATATTCACAATTTTCGATCTGCCCTCCACCCTGGAAAAAAAATCCAGCAGATTTGTTGCCCCTTCTTCAAACAGGGTAAGGATATAAGGAATTTTTTTGATACCGCGCCTTTCAACGATTGCACAGTAAGGCTCCACGACAGGAAACCCGGCATTTTTCAGATACAGAATAATTTTAAGTTCTCTTATTGCCCTCTCACCTGAAAAAAAATGGTCCTTTGTTAACCCCCTTAAAAGACCACCGTGTATGAATCTTCTGCATGCAATCCTCCTGTCTCCAAGGGAGAACACCTTTATACTGCCTCTCCCTTTGCCTTCAAGTATATCTGCATTCATGAGTGCATCGAGCAACTTAGCTGGTTCGATATCACCTTCAGCGCCTTCTATAGAATAAATGCTATACGCATCATACATGATTTTTTTCAGCATTTTCACATTCTATGGCGATTTATTCTCATACAGTCTTTTATATTCACGGGATTTAGCGTAAAGTTCTTCCACCTGCATCATGATATTTCGTCTTTCCTTTTCACTTGTCTCACGCACCCCGCCCCTACCACAGAACCGCTTGAAATGACCGCCCCTTCAAGCACAATTGCACCTATGCCCACAAGTACACATGCATGGATATGTGCGCCATGAATAACCACGTTATGGCTTATGATGGACTCTTCTTCAACAATGACAGGATATGATTTTGGCGCTTCTATAAGAACTAAGTCCAAAATTGCCGCCCTCCTGCCTACCCTTATGCCTTCGCTGTCTGCCCTCAGTACCGCCATCGGCCATATGCTTGCACCTGCACCGATGTTTACATCCCCTATAATGCGGGAAGAAACATCCACAAAGGCATCACGGTGAATGGTCGGGTTTTTGTCTTTATATCGTGTAATGAATCCTTTTGAATCCATATAACCTTTTTATAAAACCTTACCACAAATATGATCTGCTGTGATATAATTATCGAAATCCATTTGCTTTGTAAAGGCCATCCCTCAAAAAAATATGCTTTTTTTTGCAGACCTCCATATCCATTCGAAGTATTCCAGGGCAACAAGCAAGGAGATGGTTCCCGAAATGATATGGAAATGGGCACAGATAAAGGGCATAACGGTTGTTGGTACAGGCGATTTTACCCATCCGGCATGGTTGAAGGAATTAAAAGATAAGCTTAAGCCATGCGGCAACGGATTGTTCAGCTTGAAAACTGAATTTTCGGCGGATGACATACCTGACCTATGCAGGGCAGATGTGTTTTTCATGCTTTCCGCTGAAATAAGCTCCATATACACCAAATATGGCAAGACAAGAAAGATACATTCCCTGATACTCGTTCCTGATATTGATGATGCAGAAAAAATACAGAAAGCACTCTCATTTTTGGGGAATATAAGTTCTGATGGAAGACCCATACTCGGCCTTGACGCTAAAACACTTCTCGATATTGTTCTGGATATATGCCCAGATGCCCTGGTAATTCCTGCCCATGCATGGACCCCACACTTCTCGGTTTTTGGTTCATCGGGCTTTGATTCCCTTTTTGAGTGCTATGAAGACAGGGCTTGTCATATTTCTGCCATCGAAACAGGTCTTTCTTCAGATCCTTCGATGAACCGGATGATTTCTGCCCTTGACAGTATATCTTTAGTCTCGAACTCCGATGCCCATTCACCGTCCAAGATCGGCAGAGAGGCAAATATAATCAATGCGGAATTGTCATATAAAGGCATAATAAACGCCATTAAAACAAAGGATGGTTTCGTTGGAACTGTAGAGTTTTATCCTGAAGAGGGAAAATATTACCACGATGGTCACAGGGCGTGTGGTGTAAATTTCACGCCTGAGGACACAATACGGCATGGATATATCTGTCCTATCTGTGGAAAAAAACTTACTGTAGGGGTCTTACATCGTGTAAGGACGCTCGCAGATAGAAAGAGGGGGTTCAAGCCAGAGGGTGCGCCATCTGCTTTGTATCTAATACCCTTAATCGAAATTATCGGCAATGTCCTGAATGTTGGTCCAAACAGCAAGAAGGCGGAAAACATGTACTGGAGAACGATTCGAGCACTTGGCAATGAGTTAAAAATCCTCAAGGACATTCCTCTTGATGATGTCGAAAAGGCAGGCATGTCTCTAATCAGTGATGCCATATCACGTGTACGTTCCGGGCATGTTCATATCACGCCAGGTTTTGACGGTAGCTACGGTAAGATTAAAATTCCCGGTTTTGCTGTGTAGGTAAAATTATAAACCCCATCAGGTGAATTATAAAAATGCTGCCAGGTTCAGATTTGAATATATTTGGGTTAATTTATCTTGTTTAATTTTTGTAAAATAGTTATCTTTTTAAAACAGAGGCTTCTAACATGCAACGCATCCTTTTGATTGATTTTGAAAATGTCCAGAAACTCGATTTGGAACTTATAAACCTTGATGATACAGAAATCGCAATCTTTGTAGGCAAATCACAGAACAGAATACCCTTCACTGTCGTTGAAAAGACACAGGCACTCGGCGAACGTGTAAGGTGGCTCAAAATAGCAGGAGACGGCAAGAACAACCTTGATTTCCACATTGCCTTTGAACTGGGTCGTTTATGCGAAAGATTCAAAAAAGACATAGAACTCATCATACTTTCCATGGACAGTGGTTATGATGCGCTGATGAAATACATAAACGACTTCGGCATACCTATAAAAAGGATTTCCAATCTTGCAGAACTTGCTGACAGCAAAGAGGATCTACCCACCTCTAAGTTTACAGGCCTTGTGGTGTCCAATCTAAAGAAGATAGACAATCAGAAAAGACCAAGAACATCTGGCACTTTAAAAAAACACATCGAGTCGTTATTAAGAGACAAAGCAAATACAAACGAAATCGACCTGATAATCGAAGAGATGTTCATTAAAGGGTTATTAACCCAGACAGGCAACAGACTGAAATATGACTTCGATGCCCCTGAAAAATAATCGAAATCCATCTTATATGCCCAAACAGTCGGGGAAAAATATCCGATGTCGCAACCTAATCTTACAAAGGCATGGTATTAATCAGCCTAATCTTACCGTGTCATTTCCAAGAGATCCTTTAAATCTGCATTCGGTATATAGCTCCGATATATCTTTTCAAACGTACCGTCTTTTTTCATATCATCCAGGATGGATTGCCACTTCTTGACTACCTCAACCGGTGTTCCAAGCGACATTGCGATATAAAAATAGGTATTGCTCAAAATAAAGGCAGGTTCCAGGTCGTTCATGCTGAAACCGGAATTCTTCACAATCTCTGGAATCGTGATATCGGTAAAAACCGAAGCCTGAACGGTTCCATCTATAAGTTGCTTTACGTTGGTTGCGGGAAGGGGGGAGCTTATCAGATTAGTAAAGCCCTTGTTTTTTAGGTATTGTTCGGTGAACCAATTTGTAGTTGTTGCAATCGAGGCAAGCCTTCGTGCGTCTTCAAGATTGTTTACCTTTATGCCGGAACCCTTCTTTATATAAAATATTGCGCTGTTTTTGCCTACGGGCCCCACCCACTGAAACAAGTTTTCACGCTTCTGTGTTCTCTCTGCGCTAAAAAGCACAACATTGGGGGTATTTAAGGCCTTATTGTACGCTTCGTCCCAGGGCATCAATCTAATGTTGTCTTTAATACCCTGTCGGGAGATCATCTCACGTACTATATCAGTAACAAAGCCTGAAACTTTTCCGTCCTTCATGAATGTAACAGGCGGATATTCCTCTGTAAGCAATACCAAGTCCGCACCTTTCTTGACATCATTTGGGGTTGCATGTGCAATACATGTAAAAATAAGCAGCCATAGCATCAACAAACTCAAAAAAACCGTTTTTTTCATCCAATTAACTCCTTTT
>MWEV01000110.1 GCA_002071245.1 Deltaproteobacteria bacterium ADurb.Bin026 | reverse complement strand
GATTGTATGGAATTTGTAAAACCCCTGAATCACGAAAATACCTTCCATGAAATTATGTTAGAAAGAGAACTGCAATCCATAATCGGCGGGGGTTGTCAGGTTCCACTCGGAATAAACGCATCTATAACCAACGATGTATTAACGCTTCATGTTTTTCTCGGTGATGAAAACGGTATGGTCATTATAAAAGATGCTTATGTGGAACGCCTTGAAAACAAAGATGTGCTATTGAAACAGATAGTTTCAATTATTGAGAAAAAAATGCCTTCGGCATAAACCGAAGGCATTTTTTAAAAAGACTGGATTAAATTTTTGAAAACGGTTAAATCGCTTCTTTAAAAGCCTTTCCAGCAGTAAATTTTGGTACATTACGTGCAGGTATCTTAATCTCTTTGCCTGTTCTCGGGTTTCTTCCCTTTCTCGCCTTTCTTTTTGATACTGAAAATGTTCCAAAACCGACAAGCATGACCTTTTCATCTTTTTTCAAAGCTGAAATCACTCCATCGATAAAAGCCTTTAAAGCCTTGTCTGCAGCAACCTTTGAAATTTTTGCATCTGCTGCTATAGCACCAACCAATTCTGCCTTTGTCATAATTACCCCTCCTTTTTGGAATTATTTTTTGTTAGGCTGATTATAACCACCATTTAAATACTATATACTTCTAAATATAAAAGATATGCAATATATTTTTAATTTTTTTTGTTGATTATTGTCTGAACAACTTTTATTTATAGAGAAATTTTTCAAGAGATTGTATCATAATCGCAAATTCAAATATGACTGCTAATCTACTTATGGAGGAAAAATGAGCGGAATCTTCGGTATTGTTTCAAGTGAAAATTGTACGAATGACCTTTTTTATGGAACAGATTATCATTCACATATGGGAACTGAATATGGGGGGATGGCAGTTTTAGGAAAAAGGTTTTATCGTGCCATCCATGATATCAGTAAATCGCAGTTTAAGTCAAAATTCTATGAAGAATACAAGGAAATGAACGGCAACTATGGCATAGGGGTGATCAGTGACCGCTATGCACAGCCTTTATTAATCGGTTCAAAATTTGGTGCATTTGCAATAGTGTACACAGGCTTGATCGAGAACACAAATGAGTTGGCAGCAGAACTTATCAAAAAAGGAGATACCTTCGGCGAATTGTCGAGCGGAGGGATCAACTCGGTTGAAGTTCTCGCAAAATTGATAAATCAACATCAAACACTCGTCGAAGGACTCGAAAAACTCTATGACCATATTATGGGTTCAGCCTCCATACTGCTTATGAAAGAAGATGGGATCTATGCTGTACGTGACCGACTCGGAAGAACACCCCTTGTCATTGGTGAAAAAAATGGTAATTATGTTGTTGCAACGGAAACATGTTCTTTCCTCAATCTTGGCTATCGTGTTTTGAAATATCTTGAACCTGGAGAGATTGTTCTTCTTGGAAAGGATGGTTTAAAAGAACAATATTCAGGTGGAAATAAAAATCAAATCTGTTCATTCCTATGGATTTACACAGGATATCCAGCTTCGTGCTATGAACAGATAAATGTCGAACTTGTACGGGAAAGATGTGGAAGGTTGCTCGCTAAAAACGATAACGTACAGGCTGATCTTGTAGCCGGAGTTCCGGACTCAGGTATAGGTCATGCCATTGGTTATGCTATGGAATCAGGAATCCCTTTCAGAAGACCATTAGTGAAATATACTCCAGGCTATGGGAGAAGCTATGCCCCTCCGGCACAGGAAATGCGGAACCTTGTCGCAACGATGAAACTTATTGCTGTGAAGGATGTTATCGTCGGTAACCGCATCATTTTATGCGAGGATTCAATCGTTCGTGGAACACAGTTGAAAAATTACACCGCAAAAAAACTCTGGGATTCGGATGCTAAAGAGGTGCATGTTCGCCCTGCCTGTCCACCCTTGTTGTTTCCCTGCAAATTTGCCCTATCCACCCGTTCGATGGATGAATTGGTAGCCCGACGTGCTATGAGGGCGATAGAAGGTCATGATATTGAAGATGTACATGATTATCTCAATGATAAGTCAGAAAAATATAAAAAGATGGTGGACTGGATTGCAGAAGAAATTGAGGCAACAACGTTAAGATATCAAAGGATAGAAGACATGGTAAAGGCCATAGATCTGCCCCGTGAAAAATTATGTCTGTATTGTTGGACAGGACAATAAAATGTATATCTGTTGCTTTTAGGCTTAAATGACACCTACACCAACACCTACAACGGTTTCTGTGTAGTAAGAGGCTTCAGTTAAGGATATGCCCTCTGCCATTGCTTCATTTTCGACCCTGTCTGCTACATCCCTTATCTCGTTGGCAATTCTACAGCCCATTTTAAAAGGGTCAATTGATTTTTCAATGAGTTCTTTTCCCATCGATTCAATATTTCTTAACGCTTCAAAAAAAGCGGGACTTATCTTTTCAGAAACATTTTTTTTCGACACGGTATTTTTTTTAGACCTTACCTTTTTTGTCACCATGAACACACCTCCTGCGATATTATAACATCAATGTCTCTTTATTTCTTATTATAGCCCCATCAAACAATTAGTCAAGCATGTCTGAATCTTTTTCGAATAGCTTTTTCGACCAGATTGAAAAATCCAACTTTTCTCTTATGATCATCTCTTTTTCTCCTGGGTTTGCAATTTTAACATAAACTTCAGGCAAACCTGCTTCTGGGATAGAAATTATAAGGCTCGCCAATGTCCTCACCTTTGAACTTGTATCTTTTGTTATCCATATAGAATTGTTTGACCTGCCTGCTTTATCTTCACTTATACTTATAAAATCGTCAATTTCAAATGGCTGCTTTGTAGATTCGATAAAATAATTGATGCGCTTAAATCTGGCTATGCTGTTTGGGCTTGTATTTTCATTAGCATAGGCAAGTTCTGGACTATTATAATGATTTGTAAACGATAATGCCCCATTATTGGTTTGTTTTATCGAAATCTTTCCATCAGGTGCTACTTCAATTACAGAGATCTTTCTTGCATCTGCAATCAAATAAATAGCAGGGTGACTTTCTTCAAAAATATCTTTTCTTAACAATACAGCATCAACCGAATCGAATGTCATAAGAAGCCTTTCTGTTGTGTCTTCTTTGGCAACCTCTCTTTTTGCCTTCGGCACACTTGTCACTGAGGCATTAAATACCGCCAGATGTTTTTCGTTTATGCCTGCAATGACAAAACCATCGGCTTCAATATCATATAAACCGAAAAACTTATAACCATTTACAGGAAAGGATAACCTTGGAGATGAAAACAGATGCGGGGCGTTATCACGATTCTTTGCAATGACAGTTCCTTTTATTTTTACCTTCTCTCCTGCTGCACCCCAAACAGTACAAGCAGAGACATAGGGCAAACCAATAAGCAAACAAGATACGCTTAAAAAAAGAATTAAAAATATGATTTTCATGTCATTATGTAAATCTTTTAAATTCATACTCAATCTTTATTTACCAATGAGACAAACGGAAAGTTTATTATATTGACCATCTTTCACCCACAGGTATTTTTGCCAGAAAAGTTGGTCAACCTTTGAATATTTATAGTTTTTCCTTCTTAAAAGAAATTTCTTGTACTGAGCAGGCCCCGCATTGTACATAGCATAAACAGTCATTGCAAGTGTATCCAGATCTAAAGTGCGCGTTTCGGCTCGCCTTAATGCATATCTTTGAAGGTAAAGATCGAGGATTTCACAACCCGTTCGCATATTGTAATCAATATCCCATCGCAACGCCTCTGGTTGATAAATGCCTCTCCAAACCCTTACATTTATCTGCATAAAACCAACCGAACTTTGGTTATAAGATTCAAGAGGACGCACCTTGCCCTTATTTTCTACAAACTGTCTCCAGCATGTTTCCTGCCAGGCTGTTGCAAACAAAAGATTCTTGAAAAATATATGATATTTGCTATCGAGTCTTTTTTTCTTCTGAATATCAACATAGACCTGTTCAAGTTTTTTGCCTATACGTTCAACATAAGGACTAAAATCATTCTTTTTGAAAACCCACGGCCTTATTTTTTCAGGATCAATCATTGGTCCATCTGCAAATACGAGGGAAGATGACAGATTTAGAAAAGTTTGAAAAGGATGAAAACCAAAATATTTGTATATCTTATTAGCAAGTTTGTCAGAATCCAGCAAATCAGGAATCTCTATCTCTGGTACATATATTGAAGGCATTGGAACAGCATCGACAATCTGGCCTATGCCAAAGAAGTCCAGCAATCTTCTATCAACGACCTGCAAATACTGCAAATCTGTTGGCAGTCCGGGGACTGAAATAAGTTTAGCCAGCTTTATCAGTGCATCTTTATTAAAGCTAACACCAATGCTTGGCCCAATATTTCTTAATGAGCTCAGTACATCAGATACAGCACTAAACAACACAAAATTTGACGATACGGCTTGTTGTTTTGTCAGATATTTCCGCATTAAAGGCCCGAAGCCCTGCCATATATCACAGAATTGTTTCGAAACTAAATCTCTAGGCAATTTTCCTTCTTCAAGATTTTGAATAAAGTCGTGCCGTGTATCAAGAATCATTTCAAGAATATTATATTTCTCTTCTTCAGTAACGGGATGCCCTATTAGCGTGTGAACCTGATAAACAGAAAAGGCATCCAAATTTTCCCAACTTTTTACAATCTCATCCCTTTCCTTTTCATTATCGGCAACATCTGTTTTTTCTTTTGACAATCTGTCCTTTTCAATATCCATAAGCAAATCAAGAGAAATTCCACTCTGTTTTATCTGGACTTGACCAGGTCTAAGTTTTGAAAACCATGAACGGGCGTTGTTTTGGTCTTTTGTTTGAAAAAATAAAGGTAAAATATCTTGTAATCCTTTCACAGGGGCATCAACATCAATAATTATTTTATTGAGATAAGGATTAAGATAGTTTTTTATGATATTGGTCAAAACCGTATTAATGCTTGTTTGTGCACGATCGGGTGTCAGGGTACGAAAATCCATCGTCTGAAAACCAAGTTTCATATTCTTCTGGTCAACAAACAAATTTTGAAAAACCTCAATATATCCATCCCACTCAGATAAAGGCATACATGTTTTACCTATAGGCAAACCAGCCCTTACCTTAATGTTACTCCCCAGTTTAATCATTGTTTTGTCTTTATCTGGGCCTACTTCCGGCTTCCATAGTTCAATGCCACTACATCCTTCTCCAAAATCAAGGGGCACAGCCTTTTCTCCTGGTTTATTAAAGGCTTGTTGTATAAGAGAAGAACGTAAAATACTATAGTCAATCGTTATCGGAAGGTGTATGGTCTGTAATTCACCATAAACAAAGCTTTGTGAACAAAGAAAAAAAATACAAAAATACAACACAAATGAAAATGGATTAATCCTCAGTATTTTTTTACAATTCATTTCTATCTTATACCACACTATATCCTAAATTTTAAATGTTGTTAAAATTATCAAACCACTGGATGATATAAAAATAATATTTCATGAACTAACTTGTTAATAATTTTAAAAAAATCTAAAAGGTGATATAATAATATAATCTTTCACACCACAACGAGGGGGCTTTAATTATGCAAAA
>MWEV01000109.1 GCA_002071245.1 Deltaproteobacteria bacterium ADurb.Bin026 | reverse complement strand
ATGGGCAGACTATTGACGGCAGTGGTGCCTTTGTCCACAGTATTATCGCTGGCAAACACCCCGGATAAACCGAAGAATATAGAAATCATGAACGTACTGAAAAACAAGAATGAAGACATCCGCTCTCCTTATGTATCTTTTTCAGGTATTGTATCAAGGTCGGCGAGCCAAGGGGTTGCCTCGCTATCGCTTGGTGCCCGGTAATCGCCCCTCGGTGATAAGGAGCCGCCTGAGCCTACCTTAGGTGCATTTGCAATGCAACTTCTCTTGTATTGACTCGATTTAAAGAAACGCTCTAAAAATACCTTAAGCCATTTTTTGATATCGCCTATCGTATATTCATGTTGCTTTTCCTGTGGCGTGTCAGGCCATGCGCCGATATTTTTTTCATGCCATGCTGACCAAGCAAGAAAAGCGACTTTTGATGGAAGAAAACCGAAGCGGAGCGTATAGTAGAGATGAAAATCCTGCAACTCATATGGTCCTATCACATGTTCAGAATGCTGTCCAGGCTCTTCATTATTTTCACAAGGTATCAGTTCCGGGCTTATAGTTGTAGAAAGCACATCCAGCAATACATTGCTTACCTCTTTCCCGAGCAGATCCTTTTGTGCCGACCACCGGATAAGATAATGAATGAGCGTTTTTGGTACGCTTGCATTTACATGATAATGCGCCATATGGTCACCGACGCCGTATGTTGACCACCCAAGTGCTAATTCACTTAAATCGCTTGTTCCCACAACCATACCATTATGCAGATTTGCAAAGCGGAAAAGATGACTTGTCCGCTCGCCTGCCTGAACATTCTCAAATGCAATATCATAGACAGGATGTCCTTCTGCAAAGGGATGACCTATATCTCGGAACATCTGCATACAGCTTGGTTTGATATCTATTTCGTGTGTGGTGCATCCTATGGATGCTGTGAGGCGACGCGCCTGATCTAGGGTGCGTAAGCTTGTAGCAAATCCAGGCATTATTAATGCGTCTATATTTGTCCTTGGTATTCCAGATAGATCTGCTGCTTGGGCGCATACGATGAGGGCCTGAGTAGAATCAAGACCACCAGAAATACCGATAACCACCCTTTTTGTATTTGTGGATCTAAGCCTTTTTGTCAAGCCCTGCACCTGTATTTCGTAAACCTCTTTGCAACGCTTATCCTGTTGCAAACGGTTGCTTGGAACAAAAGGGAACCTCTCATATTTTCGTTTAAGTAAAATTTTTTGACTGCAGGGTATATCTGCATTTATTGGAATAGTTCTAAACAGGTTTAAGTCTTTGGAGATACGTTGGATATTATGGGCAAAACTCGTTTGCCTTAAACGCTCCTGGCTTAAACGGTCGAGGTCTATATCGCCTGTTATTAATTGTGGTGTGTAAGAGAATCGCTTTGATTCAGATAAGTGAGAACCATTTTCGCATATCAGCGCCTGGCCATCCCATGCAAGGTCTGTTGTAGATTCGCCGAAGCCGGCGGAGGTATAAACATATGCTGCAAGACAACGTGCCGATTGGTTTGATATGAGTTGTCTTAGATAATCATCTTTTGTAATAGTCGCGTTTGAGGCTGAAGGATTAAAGATGACCATTGCACCGGCAAGTGCTGCAGAGGAAGACATCGGGATGGGCGCCCACAAATCTTCGCATATCTCTATATAGAAGGTGAGCAGAGGCTGGCTGTTGAGTTTGAAAAGCAGGTTATTGCCGAATGGAACATCGTGTTGATTTAGAATTGCAACACTATCCCGTAAAGCCCTATCTCCAGGCGTGAACTGCCTGAGTTCGTAAAATTCTCTGTAGTTTGGCAGATAGGTCTTGGGTGTTATGCCAAGGATAAGTCCCTGTGAAATAACGACAGCGCAATTGAAAAGCATGTTGTCTATTTTAAGGGGCATGCCAACAATCGAGACAACGGGGATATCTTTTGATGCTTTGACAACCTCAGATAATGCCAGCATACAGCCTGAAAGCAGTGCCTGTTGGTGAAACAGGTCGTCACAGGAATAAGCCGATAGACCAAGTTCTGGAAAAACTACAATTATAGCCCCTTCTTCTGCTGTCTTTTGCATCAATTCTACAGTTTTTTTTGCGTTAAAGGTTGGGTCTGCAACCCTCAGTTCCGGGATGGCTGCAGCGACACGTATAAAATTATGATTATAAATATTGAAGTATTCTTTGTCCGCATCCATTTTGATACCAAATATCTTTTATTTTATGCCATTGGAATACATATTGTCTTGCTTATTGATTACTACTTATATCATTGCAATTCAAGGTAAATTTAACATAGTTGAGTTGAGAAATTGTATTGATTAATTGGCTTAACATTTGAACTTGATCATTTTTAACAGATTAAAGGTTTGCATCTTGTTTGTGTCCCATATGCAATCAGGGTCATAAACGCCAAGGGGGTGGAAAGACGGGGCAGTTGAACTCGATCAAAAAAGGCTCATCCCATTTTACATCTTGAATCAGTACCTTATTTAGGTCTTCTAAATTTTTTGCCCTTTTTGACTTTATTGCAAATGATTTGGCCAATTTACAAAAATCAGGGTTGTTAAGCGACATGGAACCCTTGATCCCGTAGTTGTCGTTCATAACGTCTTCTAATATGCCAAAACCATTGTTATTGTGTACCAGTATTACAATAGGGACATTATATTTTACCATTGTTGAAAGCTCGCCTATTGCTGGAAGGACACCTCCATCTCCACAGATGGCAAGACACGGTCTGTCAGGCCTGCCTATTTTAGCACCGATCGCAGCCGGCATAGAATAGAATATCGGAGATATCCCCCTGGGCATTATTAATGTATTCTGAAGAAATATTGGAAGATAGTACTCTGCATAATAGGATGGAAGATTCAGGTCGCACACGATGGTCGTATCGTCGGGTATCGATTTTCGGATTTGTTTTATCATGGTGAAGCCCAAGGACATTTCTTCCAGTTCTTTGAACTCTTTTAGTTGTTTTGCTTTAAGATATCCGATATCCCAGTCAAATTTCCTGCCCTGAAGGATATTCCTCAGATCTATTAGTATTTTCTCGATATCGCAAGGGAATTTAAGCGAGGCAGGATAGTTTTTATCGAACCATTGATCGTCAATGTCAATATGGATAAGCTCTTTTACGTTGACGCCCCTGCGCCTTGTATCGACATCACGCAATCTTGTGCCGATTGCCAAAGCAATATCTG
This sequence comes from Deltaproteobacteria bacterium ADurb.Bin026, assembly GCA_002071245.1. Lineage (GTDB taxonomy): Bacteria > Desulfobacterota > Syntrophorhabdia > Syntrophorhabdales > Syntrophorhabdaceae > MWEV01. The sequence goes on along the minus strand of MWEV01000109.1, from coordinate 927 downwards.
CTCCTGACAGTATTTCCTGTACAGTGCCTTTTTGCATGATATTGCCGAAACTGTATGGGTTATGTTCGTTGACAATACCTTTCCCGCTGGTGGTTGTTAGAAAGGGTATAGATGAACCTTTGCATATTTCTTCAATGATTGGACGTGCATCTTCGAACATCAATGATTTTCCGCCTATGATTATAGGTCTTTTTTTATCTTTCAGTTTTTCTTCAAGTTTGCTTATATCGTAATCAACTGGTTTTTGTTCTTTAGTTTCATTATTTATAATTTTGTTGTTTTTGAACAGTTTTTCATCTGGCACATCTTTCTCTAAAAATGTATATGGCATTGAAATAAGAACAGGTCCTTTACGGCCTGAAACTGCCATATGATAAGCTTGCTCAAATGTGTGTTTTATCTCAATAGGTTTTGATATGACATAAGTCTTTTTTGTGATATGGGTGAACATGGATTCCGGCTCAGCAAGTTCATGGAGAATGCCTTTTCCTATTTTGTCCCTGCCTGTGTCTATATGGATTATAAGCAGCGGTATATCACTGCTGAAAGCCTCCATACAACCTGATATTGTGTTTCCGAGACCGGGCCCGGGTGTGACTATAATGACGCCTATTTTGCCCGATGTGCGTGCATAGCCGTCAGCCATTATCGTAATATTATTTTCATGTCGACCTACAAAACTGTTAATATTTGATATTATAAGGCTTTTATTCAGAGGTAATGTGTGAATTCCTGGTAAATGAAAAATAACATCAATGGAGTTGTTCATGAAAAAATTCATAACTATCTGTTTTCCAAACATATATTACTCCTTTTTCTGAGTTTAGCATACTAAGCTTAGAAGTTAAATAAAAATTACTTGACAAAAATTCATTATATTTAGTTTAATAACGTAAACTTAAAAGTAGCTTATATTGTTATGATGAA
>MWEV01000108.1 GCA_002071245.1 Deltaproteobacteria bacterium ADurb.Bin026 | reverse complement strand
ACAGCGGAAAGGATTGGCAGAAATGTTGTTGAGAAACGGCTTGCCGCATGTGCGCAGATTGAAGGTCCGATTAAAAGCATATACTGGTGGAAAGAAGAACTTGAAGAGTCAGAGGAATGGAAGTGCACCTTTAAGACAAGAAAAGATCTCTATAAAAGCCTGGAAGACGAAATAAGATTGTCCCACCCCTATGAGCTTCCCCAAATTGTAGCGGTTGGCATTGATTATGCGTTGTCGGGTTATGTCGACTGGATAAAAAAAGAAACAAAAAAGATCGAAGATCGTGGATAAAAACAGGAGTATTTTGCATGAAGTTAAAAAACAAGGTAGCTTTTTTAACAGCGGCCGCTGGAGTAGGGATAGGACAGGCTGTTGTGCGTACATTTGCACGTGAAGGTGCCAGGATTGTTGTAACCGATGCACATGCGGATAGGGCAAGAAATGTTGCGCTGGCGATACAAAAGGAATACGGAACAGATGCCCTTGGGCTTGGATGCGATGTAACAAGGCGTAATGAAGTGGAACTGGCAGTGAAAGAAACGATTGTTAATTTTGGTCGTATAGATATACTTTTTAACAATGCCGGCACAAACCGACCTTCACAAATAGCAGATATGAAAGACGAAGACTGGGAGCTTGTCATTAATGTATCGCTTAGAGGTGTATTTTACTGTTGCAGGGCAGTGCTGCCAATTATGATGGATCAGAAATATGGCCGCATTGTAAATACAACTTCCGTTGCAGGCTTCCGGGGTCTTAAGGCCGGTCATGCCCATTATGCCGCAGCAAAGGCTGGTGTTATGGCATTTACACGCTGTCTCGCAATGGAGGCAGCGCCTTATTATATCACTGCAAACACGGTTGCACCGAGTTTTATTTACAATGAGTTTATACCACACATTTATCCCGAAGAGGAGATTGAGAGGATGTACGAAGAGATTCCATATCCCAGAAAAGGCGCTCCGCAGGACATTGCGAACACTGTGCTGTTTCTCGTTTCTGACGAAGGTGAGTACATCACAGGACAGACCATATGTGTGACAGGCGGGAGTTGGATGAGATAAATTCATACAAAATGTCCGCTTATGATTTGTAACAAATTATTGACATATTCGTTCGGTTTATAATATAACAGTGTCAGCGCGGGAATAACTCAGCGGTAGAGTGCAACCTTGCCAAGGTTGAAGTCGCGGGTTCAAATCCCGTTTCCCGCTCCAAAATGCTTATAGCGGGTTGAAGCGTTGCCCGTATTCACTATTTAATATTTTCAATGGCGGCATAGCCAAGTGGTAAGGCAGCGGTCTGCAAAACCGTTATTCTCCGGTTCAAATCCGGATGCCGCCTCCAATTTACAATTTTAAACAACACAAAAACAACTGCATACAAAATCATAAAATGTTTCTAATTAGGAACATTAAAAGTAATAGACAAAAATGGTTCAATAGGTTATTATAGAGCGTTAATTAAAAAATAAGGGGGATTTATGGATCTTTTCGATGAAATAGCAAGGGTTGCATACTGTATTTTTGAAGAAGAGGGTTGTGTGCATGGAAGACACCTTGAACACTGGATTCAGGCTGAAATAATCGTTAAATCAAGATATGAACAACAGAAAGATGAACCAATTTCAGATGATAAGCAGGTTTTAGAGACAGAAAAGAAGGATAAGAAAAAGGCATCCGTCAAAAAGGCATCGACCAAGAAACCGGCCGCCAAAAAGACAGCCAGCAAAAAGACGCTAAAAGACTGATAGAGACAGTTTTCATTTTGTAATATTGTATTTCTTTATTTTATAACGCAGCATGCGCTCGCTAATGCCAATGACAGAAGCCGCCTTTGTCTGCACCCAGTCTGCCTTTATGAGTGCATCGATAATCATCTTCTTTTCCATTGCCTCTACCGTGCCTTTTATGCCGCCGCTTGTGTGTTGATTATCCGCGGGAGACATCGGCAGATCCTCTTTTGTTATGTATTCGCCTCTTGTAAGAACAACAGCCCTTTCAATAATGTTTTCGAGTTGGCGTACATTTCCGGGGTAGTCGCCCTTGATCAAGATATCTCTTGCCTCGTTTGTATATCCTTTGATTGTTCTTCTGTGTCTGTCGTTATATCTTTTAAGAAAAAAATCCATGAACACGGGAATATCATCCCTTCTTTCACGTAGCGGTGGAATCCTTATTGTAACAACATTGAGACGGTAATACAGGTCTTCTCTGAACATACCTTTACTCACCTCTTCTTCGAGGTTTCTATTCGTTGCTGCTATAATGCGCACATCTATCTTTTTTGCATGTAGTCCTCCCAGCCTCTCAACCTCTCTTGCCTGAATTACCCTCAGCAACTTGGATTGCAATATCATCGGCATATCACCTATTTCATCGAGAAACAGTGTGCCCTTATCGGCAAGCTCAAATTTACCCACCTTTTTTTGAAATGCGCCTGTGAAGGCACCTTTTTCATAACCAAACAATTCGCTTTCGAGCAGATTATCAGGGATAGCAGCACAATTGACCTTTATTATGGGCTGATCTTTTCTCTCACTCAATTCATGGATAAGGTCAACAACAAGTTCTTTGCCTACACCGCTTTCTCCTTCGATTATGCAGGTAGAATCTGTTTTTGCAACCCGCACTATGAGGCTTGTGACCTCGTTCATCCTTTCGCTACTATATATGAAATTTGAAGTCTTGAACCTGTCCTGCAGCACCTCTTTCAATACCCGGTTCTCGTGGATAAGCTGTTTCTTTTCCTCTATCTTCTTTATTTTGAAAAGGAGGTCTTCGAGGTCGACTGGTTTTGTAAGGTATTCTGACGCACCAGATTTCAGGGCATCTACGGCATTTTCAATGCTCCCGTATGCGGTAACCATGATTATTTCTGTTTCAGGGTTTATCTGCTTGAATTGCTTAAGAAGTGTAAGACCGTCTGTATCTGGTAGTTTGAAATCGAGTAAAACGATGTCAATGGCTTTTTTTTTGAATATATTTAGTGCATCGACACCATTTCCTGCGTCGGATGAATCGTAACCTTCTTTTTTCAGGAGGTCTGTGAGCAGTGTCCTCTGTGTTTTTTCATCCTCCACTATCAGTATGTTTGCATGTTCCATTTTCCACCTTTGCCTGTTTTTTT
>MWEV01000107.1 GCA_002071245.1 Deltaproteobacteria bacterium ADurb.Bin026 | reverse complement strand
CTAACCCATTTGCATTGAAAACCTGTTGTATGTATCTCTGATGAACTGCTGAGTTGATTCTATATCTGATTCCTCTGTTAAGATTGTTGTTTCATTTAAACGGGATATCGGATTGATTAGCGTTAAAAGCAAGGTATTTTCCATTGTTGGTATCATCTCTGCAAAAAAAGCCTTATGGTATGTCATTGTGATACCGAAATGTGAGGGTTGAAAAAAAATGTCTTTGCAGTGGTATGCGGTGTAACTGAGCAGTTCGTTTACTATGTTCCTTATTATCCCAGACTGGATGTTATCAATATGGTCTTTTACGGATAAGTTCTTGAGACGTTTAATCATGTCAAGTTCAAACGATACCGGTTGTGTTATTTTGTTTTCAGTTATGGATGAAAGGTTGTATGTATAATCGGTTATTTCGGGGTATGTGTAAGATTCTCTTTCCCACAATTTCTGAAAGATGAGGGAAGATTCCTCCCAGGTTAAATCCTTTTCTGCATCAATAAATATATTTTTTCTGACTGCCTTGTTAAAAAAATTTTCTATGCCCCCTTTTTCTATCCTGCTGTCAACATAAATACTCCATATTTGGTTGTGACGGTCTTTCAAACGTGGCTCCTTGTACTCGTCTGGAGACATCTGAGGATTATATTGGAATTGTGGGTTCAGAACATCGTATACATAGAGAAATAATCTGTAAATTCTACCATATAGGAATTCCTTGTCGTCCCATATGGTTGCCTTGACATCGAGATAGTCTTTTTTTCTTTTTATCAGCGCCTTTTCGTTCCAAGGGGAATCTGTATTTTCGAAATATATATTGCGGATTGAACGATCAATACCCAATGATTTAACAATATCATGGGCTATTAGATATGTCTGTTCCACTTAGAATTCGCCTTCCAGACCATACTGACCAAGAAGCAAGTTTTTTGTATTCATCCACAATGAATCTTTTTTTAAAGAAAATGGCGTTGTTTCGAGCACCTCAGTCAAATATTTTCTTGCTCTTTCTGAATCACCCCTTTTTGAATAAATATAGCCGAGGTTGTAAGCCATAGATTCTTTGATGGATGTGTATTTTGGTGTTATCTGTTTCAACCGTTTCTGCTTTAACAGGATGGTTTCTTTATCATCCTGTGAGGCAGATGCATCATTGAGCACCCTTTCGTATTGAGTTTGAACGATTGCAGCGGCTGCCAGTATATCTTTTGAATGGCTGTATACCTTTAGGTAAATCCTCAGAGAAGATTCGATGTCACCCTTTTTAAACATTTCATCCCCCTTTTTGATGAAGGCGGATATGTTTGAATCTGTTATCACAGTTTCCTGAGGAGGTGCCGCCACAGGGGGTTTTTTTGGTTTTTTTTCTGCACTATAAGACAGACACGGAAGAAGCAATGTAAGGATGATCAGAATATTTAAAGACAATTTAAAAATCGATTTTGACATTAAGCGACTCCTTATAATAATTTTGGAAAGCATTTAGAGAAGAATTTAATGGCGGTGCAGGGAATTGAACCCCGGACACTGCGGATATGAGCCGCATGCTCTAACCATCTGAGCTACACCGCCACAATGTCTTTTTCATATACGATATAACGGCTGCTATTGTCAATAACTATTAAGTCTTATAACTATTGCACAAAGCAATAATCGTTTGAATCGTGAATTTAACACAACTGTTTTTTGTTTTTTCGGGTTGTCATTTATGATACTATTGGGCATACTTCAATTTAAAGATATTGATGGAGGTTTTATGAAGGTTCTTGTAACTGGTGGATGTGGGTTTATCGGTTCTCATGTGGTGGATGGATTTGTTGAAAGAGGCTATGATGTTGTCATAGTTGATGATTTGTCGACAGGCAAGACAGAAAATAAGAATGATAAGGCAAGGCTTCATATTGCAAGTATATGCGATGATGGGATAGAAGAGATTTTTGAGCAGGAAAGACCTGATATTGTCAATCACCATGCCGCACAGATATCTGTACCTTTGTCAGCGAAGATACCGTTGTTTGATGCTGAGGTTAATATTAAGGGGACAATCAGACTACTCGAATTGTCAAAAAAATATGGTGTTAAAAAATTCATATTTGCCTCAACAGGAGGCGCAATATACGGTGATGCGGATAAAATCCCTACAGCAGAAGACTATGTTCCTGAGCCGGCATCGCCTTATGCGATTTCAAAGTTTTCAGGTGAAAAATACATAAGATATTATTATGGCCAGTTTAATCTCAATTATACGATTTTGAGATATAGCAATGTTTACGGGCCAAGACAAATTCCTCACGGCGAAGCTGGTGTGGTGTCTATCTTTACAGAAAGCCTGCTTGCAGGACAGCATCCAACATTATACTATTTTGAGGGCGAAGAAGATGGGATGGTACGTGATTACTGTTATGTGAAGGATATAGCACGGGCAAGTCTAATTGCTTCAGAAGGTGAAAAAGTGGGCATATTTAATATTGGCACAGGGAAGGGCACATGTACACGTGATTTGTATAATAGCATAATTAATGCGTTAAGAAAAAAGGGTGTGAAGATTCCAGAAGCATTCAATGAACCAAGACATGGTTTTGCAAGGGCAGGGGAGATAAGGGCGAGTACGCTTGATGTATCGAGGGCGAAAAAAGAGCTTGGTTGGGAGGCTGGATATGGCCTGAATGATGGTTTATCTGAAACCGTAGAGTGGTATCTTAATAAGGCTTAAATGGCAAAATTAATTCAAATCCTAAGGGGGAATTTTTAACGATGAAGATAAAGGTTCTTGGTTCAGGAACAGCTATCCCGTCTTTAAAAAGGGTTTCTTCGGCATATCTGGTTATAACCGAGAAATGTAATATCTTGGTTGACATAGGACCTTCTGTTGTGAGGAGGCTTCTCGAATTTGGTTACAGTGTGGACGATATCGACGTAATTTTTATCACACATTTTCATGTTGATCATACGGCAGATTTGTCAACATTCTTCTTTGCCTGCAATTACGGCGAAGTGATGCGCACTAAACCCTTGTTTATTGCGGCAGGTCATGGGATGCTGAGATTCTATAAAAATCTTTCCAAAGTATATCCATGGATTTTACCGAAATTATATGAGCTAAAGCTGTACAGTTTTCAAGGAGAAGCTGTTGAAATTTTTGATATCAAGGCTCGAGCAGCAAGGGTCAATCATAATAAGGAAAGTGTTGGCATTAGAATTGATTCAGACGGCAAAAGCGCAGTTTTTTCAGGGGATACTGACTATTCAGTCAATCTTGCCAAGCTTGCACAGGGGACTGATATCCTTGTCGTTGATTGTGCATTTCCCGAGAAAAAGGTAAAAGGACATCTGAATCTGAATACGCTAGAAAGGATAGTTAAAAAGGCGGTACCAAAAAAGGTTTTGTTGTCCCATCTTTATCCTGAATGGGAAGACTACAGGGGTGTGCTCCATGCCCCTTATCTAATGGCAGAGGATGGTATGGAGATTTTGCTTTAAGTGAATAATTTGTCAAGTTTTCTGCGAACGACTATGTAGTTTTCCTTTATCTCATAGATGTATTTTTTTGACTTGTTCAGTTCTTCGATTAGTGCATCCCAGATACGTTCAAAACAAATTATCATTTTGCCTTCCTGCTTAAGATATGTCATCCCCCTTTTTATATATGCTGTTGTGGCTTCAACAGCAGGGATTTCATCTTCCCATATGTAACTCAATGTAGGCTGGACAAATATGTAATCGAATGCGTTGTGAAGCAAGAAGGGAAAATTGATCTCCAAATGAAAAAATCCATTTTTGTTGGCAATCTCTTTTGCTTCTAGAAACCAGTTTTTTTTCCTGATATGCTCCCATGTCAAAGCGTCGCTGTCAAGGCTGAATATCAAATCACGGATCTTTTTGCTGTCAATAATCTTTGCAAAATGGGACGCAGTAATTACATCCATTACATCCTTTATTCTTTCCTTGTATGTATTTAATCTCATGTCCATATCTTTTTTTATTTCGACATCTTCTTTTATTTTATCAGATAGGGAAAAATATAGTTTATACATTTCCTTGATTTCGTTGATCAAATCCCTCGGACTCTTATTGAAAAGACCAAGTTGGTCCTTTTCATCATAATAGTATAATATATCTTTGATGGACATGCCGATGAGCGGATTCCCAAGTCTGTAGTGTGGTGCACCCGAATCAAAGCGTGTTTGGAAGATATGGGTCAATATATCAAACATCAAATGAGACCTTTCGATGCCGAACATTATGTTTTGAATTATAAAACGTTTGAGAGAATGTTCGTCCTCCCACTCTGCAACGAAGGTATTTCTCTCATGGTAAGGCAGAACAAAAGACAGATAGGAAAGACCTTCGATTATTTGCGAGCTTAACGACCCCAAGTTGGGCGTCATATCAAGTACTTTTAACCTGAAAAGGTTTTCTTTTGTGAGACGGGTTGCATTGTTGTTCAGAAATATCTCTTCGATATTCAGTTTGTATTCATAACCCCTCTTGATAAAAAGATAGTTGAATATATCCATCGTGTTGTATTTATTGATGTTTGTTGGTGCATCATGGGTATGTTCTTCGATCTTTACGCCTTTTTCATTTAGAAATGATTCAGTAATATCGAATCGTTCAGAGGGGAAAAAGGCTCTGTACGTATCTATAAGTTTTGGATATATCTCAGCCTTCTTTTTTATCCCCGATATGGAGCTTCTGCAGGATGCCTTTTTTTCTATTAAGATGTTTATGAGTTCCTTTCTTTCGCTTTCTATGATCTCGGGAAGCACATTTTTTAAACTATTCAACGAAAAGATATTGAAAAAAAGATGCAGCGTTTCTTCGTCGCCGTCGATCAGCGCCTTTTCTATATCTATCTCGATGAGCCTTTTTTCGTAGGCATATGGTTTTTTCAGAAGAATCCAGCTTCGGCCGTTTGTCAATACGCCCCAAGGTGTTTTTACATTCTTCAGTATGTAAAAAAGCTGGTAGATAGGGATCTTGTTTTCGAATTCCAGATAAAATCCACTAATCCCCTTATCAAGAGACCTACCATAACGTTTTAGCTGAAGGAGTCCTATTGCCGAACTAAAGTATTCTTTTGTTCCCCATAGTTGGGATACCCTTGATTTTTCCTGTTCATCTGCAAAAAGCGCTACATCAGGATTTTTTATATTTTCATCGAAAAATTTTGGTTTGGATTCATATGTATATCCCAGTATTTTAAGGATGGGTTTAATTAGATGAATTTCTGTGTGTATTTCGCTTGCAAATTTTTTGATATCCTGAAATTTTAATAAAATATCTAAAAAAGAACTGTATATTTCATGCTCCTGAGGTAATGACAACAACCTGTCTATGCCTGAAGGAGACATGAGTGTGTTTCGTGTGATCGAAGTGTGCATTGCTTGAATAGATGATAATCGATTTAAGTGTTATTAGTCAAGGAGAGGAATATCTTTTTCTTCCTTATCTATACCCATTTTCTGAATTCTCTCGAACTCTCTGAGTTTCATCCTGATTATTACTATAAGGCCGATAATAGCAACCCAGAAGATTGCAAGATTTTGATAAACTATAAATTGGTCGAAAGGAACCGAAGGGAATATTTCGATCTTCTCTTCTGCAAACAGGAATATGCTATTTGAAAGAACAAGGATCAGTGACAAAAAAAATCTTTTCATCTTTAAATGCTCCTATGTTACGAAACCGATTAAAGTCATGACGACAAAATATAAGGTGTATATTATGCCGATCCATGTAAACAGAGGGCTTGGTTCACCGCGACTTGATTTTTTGTCAAAAAATGGAATGAGAAAGAAAAACAGAATGCCCAACGAAATTATAATAATAGCGACTGTTTCGCCGTTCAGTCCGAGGATTTCACCCGGGAATAGCTTTAATGTCTGAAAAAGAAATAAAAAATACCATTCAGGTTTTATATTCTCGGGTGGTGGAGCGAGGGCATCAGCCTTTTTTCCGATTTCAGGAGGAAAAAATACTGCCAGCGATACCATTATGCCAAGCATGATGAGCCATATTATAAGGTCTTTATAAAACATATTTGGAAAGAACAGCATTGTTTTATGCTGTTTTTTTTCTATTGAGACAGGGATGCTCATGCCCTGCATTTGAACAAGCATCAGATGAATTACGGTGAGCAGGATTGTGATGATTGGAAGAATGGCTACATGGAATGCGTAAAACCTTGTGAGTGTTTCACCTGTCACATCAATGCCGCCCCTCAAAAAGGCCTTTATGAAACCGCCAACAAGTGGAAGATTTCCTGCACCTCCTGTTGCTACCCTGACGGCTGCAAATGCCCTTTCGTCCCAAAGCAGTAAGTATCCACTTAAACCGAATAATATCGATATCGTCAGTAGCATGAAACCCGTTACCCATGTTAATTCCCTCGGTTTTCTGTATGCCTTAAGGAGTAAAGTGCTGAAAACATGAATGAATACAAAGATAATTGCTAGCTGTGCACCCCAGTGATGTACGGAACGGAAAAACCAACCCATATTAAGTTTGGTGACAATTTCAATGATGCTTTTGTGGGCGTGTTCCAAATGGGGTATGTAATACATGGAAAGAACCATTCCCGTGATAAACTGAAGGATGAAGAAAAACATCGCAATGCCGCCCGTATAATACCAAATATCATATTGATGAACGGGTATGACCTTGTGTGCAACAAGGCTTTTTATGCCTTCTACGTCATAGCGTTCTTCAATCCAACTCTTAAGCCTTTGGCAGCTCAACCTTAAACCCCTTTCTGGCTACAATCAGCTTTTCGTTTTCCACCTTTATGTCAAAGAATTCGAGTGGTTTTGGTGGAGGACCCTCAATGTTTTTTCCATCTTGATCAAACCATCCTTTATGGCATGCACAATAAAATTTCTTAAGTTCTGGTTTGTACGTGACGTTGCATTCCATGTGTGTGCATACACCTTTTAAGGCAGTGGTGGTTCCGTTTTCCTTTTTAAAGAAAAATCCAAGTTTTCCACCCCAGGCAAACGGCTTTACTGAATTAGGAGGAATGTTCAAAAAATCGTTTGCATTTAGCACAACAAAATCAGGCTCTTTTCCAAGCGTGGGAAATGCAAATTTCAAGAGGGCATATAAACTTCCAGATAACATGGCGAATATCCAACCGCCGAATAAGGTGTTAAGAAAGGTTCTCCTTGTGATAAGAGAGTAGTTAATTTTCATCCTTTTCCTTCCCGAAAATCCTTTTCAATCTATTTTTTACGAGGGCTTTTCTCAACCCCACAATTGAGTCGGTAGGTCTTACATCTTTAGGGCAGGCTTCTATACATCTCAAGACGGTATCGCAGCCCCACACGCCTTTGTCGTTGTTGACTGCTTCGAGAAATGCCTTTGGACGTTCATCTCTTGAGTCAAGCACAAACCTCTCAAGCTTTGCAAGTGCTGCAGGGCCGATATAGTCAGGATCCCTTGATAAAACGGGACATGCCCCATAACAGGATGCACACAGTATGCAGTTTACATTCTGATCGATCCTCTTTCTTTCCTCTTCGGTTTGGGGTATCTCTTTGTCTGGGTCAGGGCTATACCTTATAAGGTATGGTTTTACCTTTTCATACATATTCCAAAAAGGAGTCATATCAACGACGAGGTCCTTTATCACGTTCATGTTTGGAAGTGGTTCGAGAACAATTGTTTGAGAGTTAAATGATGATGCCTGTGTTCTGCATGCGAGATCTATTTTCCCATTAATAACCATACCGCATGAACCGCATACAGCAGATCTGCAAGATGATCTGAAAGCAAGGGTTCCGTCGAGTTCGTCTCTGATCCTGAGCAGCGTCATCAGGATGGTTAATCCGGGTATGACCCTTATGTTATAAGATTGAAAAAAAGGTTCTTTTTCAGGTTCACTTGAGTCATATCGCAAGATCTTGAAGGTGTATATGTCGCCTCTCAATATTTCCTCTCCATAGGCTGATATTTGGTTATCATGACATCCTTATAATATATCACAGGTTCCCCATCGCTACCATATGCGGCAAGTGTATGTTTTAACCAGTCCGCATCATTTCTTTGGGGAAAATCTCTCCTCGAATGCGCGCCTCTGCTTTCCTCCCTGAGTAAAGCCCCAAGCGTAATGATATGACCTATATCAAACATATATTCAAGTTCGAGAGCGCCAATCAGTTCGTAATTCATAAATAGTTTTGGTGAAGATATAGTGATGTTTTTGTAGCGTTCTCTTAATTCAAGGATCTTGTTCAAGCCTGTCTGCAGTTCTTCTTTTGTTCTGAATATGCCTACATATTGACTCATGGTTTTTCTCAATTCATCGAGTATCTTGAATGGCTTTTCTCCTCCTGGGCTTGCCATTTTCTGTATCTTTTTTTCAACCTCCTGTTGTTTGTTGATGAGAAGCCTTTCGTTTGGCTCGATTTTGTTTGATAAAAGATATTCATCAATGGATATTGCGCCAAGTTTACCAAAAACAATGGTATCAAGAAGGGAATTTCCGCCGAGCCTGTTTCCTCCGTGTACACTGACGCAGGCACATTCACCTGCTGCATAAAATCCCTTAATAAGTGTTTCACACTTTTCGTTGGTATCGATGCCACCCATTGAGTAGTGTTGGGCAGGCATTATGGGAATAGGTTCTTTTATGGGGTCGATGCCCAAAAAATC
>MWEV01000106.1 GCA_002071245.1 Deltaproteobacteria bacterium ADurb.Bin026 | reverse complement strand
TTTCTCAAGACTACAGGGTCTGCTCCCATGCCAACGACTGTGCTTTGACCCACATTATTCTCCGATAGAATGCCTGCAAATTCATATGATAGTGTACCGCTACGTGAAATAATACCAACACGCCCAGGCGCAAAAAGCGATGCAGGCATAATGCCCATCTTGCCCTTTCCGGGAACAAGGATTCCTGGTGTTGTTGGACCTAACGCAAAAACACCTTTTTCAATTGCATAGTTGCGCATTTTAACCACATCCTTGACAGGGATATGTTCTGGTACAACAACTATCAGTTTTATACCGGCTTCAATGGTTTCAAGGAAGGCATCAAGAACACCTGGGGCAGGCACGAAAAAAACCGATGCATTTGCGCCTGTTTCTTTAACTGCGTCAGCAACGCTATCAAAAACAGGCAGCCCTTCGACGGTCATCCCTCCTTTGCCTGGCGTTACACCGCCTAAGACTTTGGTTCCATACTCAAGCATCCAGTGTGTTTGGGCGCTTCCTATGCGGCCTGTGATACCTTGTACTATTACACGGGTGGAATCGTCTATTAATATGCTCATTAAAAACCCCTTTGTATTTGTTAAATTCGATTAAGACTTTAAAACCGATTGAACCAATTGAATGTTTAACCGGCTACTGCTTAACCAGTTCATAAAGTTTGTCAACCGCCTTCTCTGTTGCTGCCTCAACCACAACATGAACACCGGCGGAACGGAAAATTTCCCATGTTTCCTCCTGGCGGTTGCCCAGGGCTTTTGCAACGACAGGTATTTTTAGTTTATGTTCTTTTATATAACGTACTACACCTTTTGCGCCTTCGTGTATAGGATTGATGCCCCCGTAAATGTTAATGAATATAGCCCTTAAATTGGGTTTCATCATTACAAGTTCCATACACCTGTAAAGCTGGTCGGCAGTAATACCGCCTCCTGTTTCAAGGAAATTGGCTGGTTTCATATGTTTTCCGATTATATCCATTGATGCCATACCAAGCCCTGCACCAGACGATATAATCCCTATGTCACCATCGAGGTCCACATATGTTACACCTATTTCCCTGCCTCTCCGCTCAAGCGGATTTTCAATACGGTCAATACGATCAGGCAATGGCATCCTTATCCTTGATAGGGCCGAGTTGTCTACTTCAAGTACCGCATCGACGGCGAACAGACCTCCATTAGGAAGTACAGCGAGCGGATTAATTTCAGCAATGAGTGATTCGTAACGCAACACTATATTGAAAAGTCGTCCTATTATTTCACTCCAGGCAGTGACAAGTTGCTGTTTGAGTCCGAGCATTTTTAAGAGACCACGTGCCTGGTATGGATAATAACCAAACGATGGATCAATGTGTATTGCCGCTATCTTTTCAGGTGAAGTCCTTGCTGTTTCTTCTATTAGTACACCGCCTTCAGTGCTGACAACTATGACAGGTTTCCCTGAATATCCATCTATCGTTATGCCCAAGTAGAGTTCTTTTTCAATTTCAAGTTTTTCACATACAAGTATTTTGCGGACAGATAGGCCTTTGATCTCTGAAGACAGTAAAGAGTCGGCAATATCTTTTAATTCGTCAGGAGATGATGCGGTTTTAATTCCACCCGCCAGACCACGACCACCTACGAGCACCTGTGCTTTCAAAATTACGGGATACCCTATTTCTCCTGCTATATCAAGGGCTTCGTGCATGGTATTTGCAACGCCGCGTCTTGGAACAGGGATACGGTTTTGTTCAAAGATATCCAATGCCTCATATTCGTGAAGTCTCATAGTAGTTTTTCCTTGATTATTTATTTGATTATATTAATAAACAATTTTTTCATGGCGAATGCAAGCAAAATATATTTAATATTTAATTAAAAAAAAATTTAAAAATATAATTGCAAATTTAATTATATTGTTGTAGAATAGTTTTATGAAAACGAACAAAACAGACAAAAAAACAAAACAGCAGGAAGATAGCAGCCAGATAGCATATCAGGGTATCCGTCATATGCTCTATACCAAAGAACTTGTGCCTGGTCAGAAGATTGCATACCGGGATTTGGCGGAGAAACTTCAACTGAGCCCGACCCCAATAATACAAGCACTTAAATGGTTGGAGTTACAGGGTTTTGTAACCCATGAAGCAAACCGCGGATATTATATGGCGCCATTCAGTCTTGAAGAGATTGAAGAATTGTACGAACTTCGTGAACTTGTAGAACCATCTTTGATCCCAGCAACAATCCAGCGTATAGACAAAGAGGGTTTGGGTGAACTTAAAGATGCCCTTGATGCACATCGTTCAGCAGAGAGGGAATTCTATCTTAAAGAAAGATTGTTCAAAAACAGAGAATTCCATATGACCCTTGCGTCTCTTTCTCGTAAGACTACACAGATCAGGTTATTACAGAATGTGTTTGACATGCTATTTCTTAAATATGGCGGAAACTATTTTCCGATGGCCTCGCTTACTTCGACTGATCAGGAGCATCAGGAGGTGTATGATGCAATTGCGCTTCGAAGCATGGAACATGCCCAGAGGGTACTGAAAAACCATCTTACCAATGTAAAGATACAGGTCTTGACGAGCGTCAAAAAGATATTGGCGGAACAAGAGCAAGCCCCGTTCTGAATAAAAAAGTTGTTCTGTAATTCAATTGAAAAGAGATTAAGGAGGTAATACATCATGGGTCTTAAGACAAAAGCTGAATACATCGAATCCATCCGGGCACTGAAACCAGTGGTATATATGTTTGGGGAACGTATTACAAACGTTGTGGACAATCCACGCCTTCGCGCAGGCATTGAGGCGACAGGTGCAACATACGAAATGGCTGAACAACCGGAAAACCGTGACCTGATTGTTACAACGAGTCCACTCATCAATGAACCTGTAAGTCGTTTTACGCTTCCTCCTGCAAGCATTGAAGATTTGGTTGCAAGGGTGAAGATTAACCGTAAAGTCGCTAATTATGTGGGAACATGCCATCAGCGTTGCACAGGGCTTGATTGTCTGTCAACGTTGTCAATAGTTACATATGATATAGATAAAAAATACGGCACTAACTACAATAAAAACTTCTTAGAGTTTTTGAAGCATATGCAGAAAAACGATCTTACAGCAAATGCAGGGGTGACTGATGTTAAAGGGGATCGTTCTCTTAGTCCGAGCGAGCAGGTAGACAAGGACTTGTTTCTGCGTGTTGTTGAAAAACGTGATGACGGCATTGTTGTTCGTGGTGCAAAGGCACACCAGACAGGCTCCCTCTCGTCTCACGAGATCATTGTTCTGCCAACGCGTGCGATGGGTAAGGCAGATAAAGACTACTCTGTTTCCTTTGCCATTCCTTCCGATACGAAAGGGCTGATCCATGTTGTAGGCAGATCATCTTTGGATATGCGTGAAATCGACGGTGCTGATTGTGGAAACATATACTACTCAAAATACTGTCCTACCCTTATTTTCGATGATGTTTTTGTACCTTGGGAAAGGGTTTTTATGTGTGGTGAGACAGAATTTGCATCAGAAATGGTAATAAAGTTTTCTTCATTCCATCGCCAGAGCCATGGTGGTTGCAAGGCTGGAAAGATAGATTGTATGATCGGTACAGCGCTTACCATGATGGATTATAACGGCACGACAAAGGCTGGGCATTTGAAGCAGAAGGTTATAGATATGATCCACAGGGCTGAAACGCTTTACGGTTGCTGTCTTGCATCTTCCTATGAAGGTAGTAAACAACCTTCAGGCAGCTATTTTATAGACACAGTGCTTGCCAATGCCTCAAAGATACATGAAGGAAAAGAAATGGCCGAGGCTACAAGATTGATGATAGATGTGTGCGGTGGCTTTGTTGCTGATCTGCCGTCTGACAGGGATTTTGAAAACCCTGAGATCGGAGGACTTCTAAAAAAATATCTTAAGGGCGTTGAGAGTGTTCCTGTTGAAAACAGGGTGAGGATGTACAGACTTGCCGAGAAACTCGCACTTGAAAGCGCAGATACGATTTCAGACATACATGGCGGCGGATCCCCTGAGGCCCATAGGGTAACCATCTTCCGTGAAACTGATACGGGGGCTAAGAAAAAGGCAGCAAAGAGACTGGCAGGGATAAAAGATTAATCGAGTTTACAGGAAAATACTGAAATTCCTGGACGAACCCGGGGAAACTTATCTCGTTCAATCGATTGAGCGCCAGAGACTTTTTGTATGCAACA
>MWEV01000105.1 GCA_002071245.1 Deltaproteobacteria bacterium ADurb.Bin026 | reverse complement strand
TATTCTTAAATATATTATCTCTGCAATATCATTAACGTTTTATTGCTTGTTGCATTTTGATGTTTTTTTGTATATTTTAATCTGGTTATGACTGACAGCACAACAAATTACCCTAAACTGCGTAATATTGAAGCACACCCATATAGGCACGAAGGCCAAGACATGGTACTACTTCGCGATACAGAATGTATTACGGAGAATTCTCTACTTGTGCCAAAACAAACCATCTATATTATCTCCATGATGGATGGAACAAGAACACCCCGAGATATACAGGCAGAATATATGAGAGCAACTGGAGATCTCATCTATATAGAACAGATCGAAAACTTGATCGATATAATGGACAAGAACCTGCTTCTTGCAAATGATAACTTCAATCGCCAACTTTCAATCCTGAAGGCATCGTATGAAAAAAACCCTATCAGGGAACCTTTCCTGGCGGGTAAGAGCTATCCATCAAACAGGATGGAACTGCTGATTTCGCTTGACGAAATGCTAAAAGACGGCAGAGGCAACAAAAACGAAGGAAAAATCACCGGTTTATTGGCCCCCCATATAGATTACAGCAGGGGTGGTGAGGTTTATTCTGCAACCTACAGCCATCTCCACAATATGGGAAAAACCCTTCTTATAATTTTTGGAACATCGCATCGTTTGACTGAGAAAATATGGAATATATCCATAAAGGATTTTTTAACACCACTCGACACGGTTCCAAACTCGAAAGAGTTTTGCAGGTTAATAAAAGAAAACGCCCTGCTCAGAAGGTACATAGATGAATGGCCTCACAGAAGCGAGCATTCAATAGAATTGCAACTTCCTATTATGCAATTCACAATCCATGATGATTTTGAAATACTACCTATCCTTACAGGGTCAATGCACGAATTCATCGAAGGTACAAAAGATCTCAAAACAGATTACGAATTGGCCGACATTATTGGAAATTTCAGAATGATTCTCGAACAATACGGGCGATCAAATATAATCGTGGCTGGCGCAGATCTAGCCCACATAGGCGAACAATTCGGAGACCGCTATGCACTGGATTTTTCCACGCTCAATATATCAAAAACAAAGGATGAAGAACTGCTTGGGTACATTGCAAATGTCGATGCTGAAGGTTTTTTTGAGACAGTACGTAAAGAAAGAGACAGACGCAAGATCTGTGGACTTGCACCAATATATTTTCAACTCAAGTTTCTTGAAGGTAGTATATGCAAGATTTCTGGCTATAAACAGTGGACAGATGGCAGATCATCTGTAAGCTTCGCCGGTGGGGTTTTTTACAGTAAAAATAACTAACGGTTTCGTTGAGGGTTTTTATTTAGTTTTTAGAAATTAAGGTGGATGTCTTTGTCTTTATCAAGATGTCTTTCATCAATACCTTGCCGTAACTGTTTTTCACGAGCATCTGCTCCATATCAGCCATAACCGTTTCACATAGGCCATCAGACAGTCCCGGCATGACATCTATTGGAATAAAAACAGATGCTGTTTGCTCAGTTACCTTGTCCTTATTACACTGTCTCCAAACCCATCTTCTCGTCAGCACTTCTTTGCTGTCTTTATACACAACCTCTTTGGCGTCAACCCTTTCAGCATCGTTACTATCCATAGGAACAAAGAATTCACCGCCATTCGCAAAACAAAGGGCAATATCGCCTTCAAGCGGGGATATTGCATGACCTCCCATGGGAACAAGATGTTTTAGCGAGACGGCATTGTATAGATCTACAACCGGATTGATCCTCGGGAACGGACCACCCTTCAATGCCCTTCTTAAAAGAGACTCAACTGAACTGTAATATTTGGAAGCTGAAATTCCGAGTTTATTGAAAGCATCTCTCCAAACCTTTATATTGGGATGCTCTTGTGGTTTTTGAAAAGGAAAGTTTAATTTTAAATCTCTAATGATATCTTCGAGATTGTCCTCGTTGTACTGTGTATTGTTTATTTCACACACAAGACAACCAATCTTTAGTTCTGGAAAATGTTCAAAAAGTCTTTCGTCAACAGAAAATAACATTAAAGCTTTTTAGACGCTACAGAAATCCTCATTATGGCCCGGTAAAGAGCAAGCTCAAGCATCAGGTATTCTGCAGAATCGAAAGATATTTCCTTCAGTGATGATTCAGCCCATTTTGCGGTCTCTTTGGCCCTTTCAACATCTATCTCTTCGGCAAACTCCGCTGTATCCAAAAGCAAGGTCACCTTATCATCAACTACTTCTCCGAAACCACCACCGGTAAAAATATGCCTTGTCTTTCCATCCTTAACATAACGGATTTCACCAATTTCAATCGTTGTAAGGAATTTTATGTGACCGGGGAGAATACCGAATTCACCGAGTTCTCCCCTGGCTTCTACCATCTCAACTTCTTCATTAACAAGCAATCTTCTTGGTGTAATAATTTCAAGGTTTAGCATCTGCAACATCAATCTCCCATAAGCTTTTTAGCCTGCTCAACTGCCTCTTCAATGGTTCCAACCATATAAAATGCCTGCTCTGGTAAATCGTCGTGTTTTCCGGCTATGATTTCACTAAAACCTTTAATTGAATCCTTTATTGAAACATACCTTCCCTGCTGACCAGTAAACGCCTCAGCGACAAAGAATGGCTGTGACAGGAATCTCTGTATCCTTCTTGCTCTTGCAACAACAAGCTTGTCATCTTCAGAAAGTTCATCCATACCAAGAATTGCGATGATGTCCTGTAAATCTTTATATTTCTGGAGGATTCTCTGCACCTCACGTGCAACCGCATAATGCTCTTCACCGACAACCTTCGGGTCAAGTATACGGCTTGTTGAATCGAGTGGGTCAACGGCTGGATATATACCAAGTTCTGAAATTTGTCTTGATAGAACAGTTGTAGCATCAAGATGTGCAAATGTCGTTGCAGGAGCCGGGTCTGTCAAGTCGTCTGCCGGCACATAAACAGCCTGAACAGATGTGATCGAACCCTTTAATGTTGATGTAATTCTTTCTTCCAGTTCTCCCAAGTCAGTTGCAAGTGTCGGCTGGTAACCAACAGCAGAAGGCATCCTGCCAAGCAGAGCGGAAACCTCTGAGTTTGCCTGTGTAAAACGGAATATATTATCAAGGAAGAGAAGAACGTCCTGACCTGCTTCATCCCTGAAATACTCAGCGGCCGTA
The DNA here is from genome assembly GCA_002071245.1 of Deltaproteobacteria bacterium ADurb.Bin026. GTDB lineage: Bacteria > Desulfobacterota > Syntrophorhabdia > Syntrophorhabdales > Syntrophorhabdaceae > MWEV01. The sequence goes on along the minus strand of MWEV01000105.1, from coordinate 1,310 downwards.
AGCGCCGTCAGCCCAATTCTTGCACGAGCGCCGGGCACTTCTGTCATCTGACCATATATAAGTGCACATTTTTCAATAACGCCAGACTGTTTCATCTCAAGCCATAAGTCGTTACCCTCTCTTGTTCTCTCTCCAACACCACCGAACACCGATATACCACCGTGATGCATTGCAATGTTATGGATCATCTCCATAATTAGAACTGTTTTACCGACGCCTGCACCACCGAAAAGACCGACCTTTCCACCCTTTGAATACGGCTCAAGCAAATCAATAACCTTAACGCCTGTTTCGAGGAGTTCGATCTTTGTGTTCTGCATGGTAAGCAAGGGTGCGGGTCTATGGATGGGGTACTTCATTTCTGTTACCACGGGGCCGCGACCATCTACCGGTTCACCTATAACATTAAGCACCCTTCCAAGTATCTCTTTTCCTACAGGTATGCTTATCTGGGTGCCTCTATATATCGCTTCCTGACCTCTGGAAAGTCCGTCAGTAGTTTCCATTCCAATGCAGCGCACCGTACTGTCTCCTACGTGCTGAGCAACTTCAAGCACAAGATTTTCGGGCTTATCGCTTATTGTCGGGTTTGTTATATATATCGCACCAAATATAGGCGGAAGGTTGTCAGAGGGAAATCTAATATCCACAACTGTTCCTATGACTTGAACGATTTTACCTTTTACCTCCACGCTCATCTACGCTCCTCCTTTTAAGCAGTTCAGCTATTCTCAACAGAACTTTCTTTAAAGTTCCTTTATTGTCCTCTCAGGGCTTCAGCACCGCCAACAATATCCATCATCTCATTGGTTATGCTTTCCTGTCTTCGTTTATTGTAAATCAGGGTAAGTGTATTTATCATCTCACCACTGTTATTTGTTGCATTCTCCATTGCGCTCATCCGTGCTCCATGCTCAGATGTCTGTGAATCAAGCAATGCAAAATATATCTTAGTGCTGATAAATTTAGGTATCAGCTTATCAATAATCTTATCCTTCTCTGGTTCATACAGATATTCCATTTCATCCTGCTCAACAGTAGGCCTTAACGGTAGAAATTCCTCAAACATAACTGTTTGTTTAACTGGCGATATAAAATGCGTATATTCAAGATAAATCTTATCAAATTCACCGTTGATGTAATAATTTATCAAATCAGTGGTTATAGAATCAACAAGAGCCTTCTCAACCGATTTTATTTCTGTTAGATCTTTTATTACCTCTACCTTTCTTCTGACAAGATAGTCCTTGACCTTTTTGCCTATAGCATAAACAGCTATTCTTTCGTAATTACTCTTATTTTCTGCTACA
>MWEV01000104.1 GCA_002071245.1 Deltaproteobacteria bacterium ADurb.Bin026 | reverse complement strand
CAAACATCTTAAATTATAATCGCTTTATGCAGATAACAAACTACTTTAATAACTGAACACAAACCGTTGATCCCGCAGGAATACATTCTTGTCCTTCGGGAATGGAGGCAACCGCTGTTGCCTCAGAGATGGAAGCAAGTCGGGTTCTCTCTTTAAATGGATAGAATGTCGGAAATATTTTATCGAAATTAATATGGCCATAAAAAAAATCTGTCCATTCTGAATTTCGCCCACGAATTTCAGAGGCAAGTATTGCGTTCACTGAGGGTAATTCCGCTGTTCTGTGTCCTGAAATTGTCAGAAGGCCCGGTAAAACAATCTGTGTAAAACCGGTAAAATTAGAGGCAGGACCGCCGGATAAGATAAATAACGGTTTACCATTAAGGATACCGAAACCTACAGCCTTTCCTGGCCCTATGCGAATTCGGTGAAATATCTTTTTCCATCCAAGCCCTTCAAGAACCTTCTCGATAAAGTCATGGTCGCTTGTCCATGCCCCACCACTTGTTATAATAACATCTGTTTCCTCGGATAATGTTTTTAAGGTGTTTAAGATATCGCTATAATCATCATTTGCTGTTGTCATCCTGGCTTTCATTTTATATTTGATGCACCAACAAGCCACTGTCATAATATTGCTTGCGTAAAGCTTGCCCGTTTTTAAAGGTTTTCCAGGTTCGACAATTTCGTCCCCGATACCTATAATCCCAATGTTGGGGGTTTTAAAAACCGGTACCGTGCTATGCCCTCCTGCAGCGAGTAGGCCTACCATGCTAGGCGATATCATCCTCCCTGATTCAATCAAACATTTTTGAGAGGAGACATCGCTTCCCCGTAAAAGAATGTTTCTGCCTGGCTCGGCATGGACTCCAATTAACGCATATGAGTCTTTATGCTTAACAAATTCTTCAGGAACTACTGCATCTGCACCAACAGGGATTCTGGCGCCCGTTGATAGTCTCACTGTGGTCCCCGGTGTAACCTGAATAACACCATCGTCTCCTGGCGTCGCAGACCCCAGTATCAACAAACGAACAGGCTTTTCGTCGGTGGCTGATTTCACTTCATGGGATATTACCGCATAACCGTCTTTAAGAGATGCATCTACAGAGGGAGAGTCAACAACGGCGTAAATATCCGAGGCAGCAACCCGATCAATACTATCTATCAAATGGACATTTTCAAAGGAAAGGCATTTGACATTTTCTTTTGTCAGGGTTAGGGCATCTTTTAGTCCATAAAAAAAATCCGTCAAAACAATCTCCTGTTTACCAATATTTGAATTATTAGCTCGCATAGATCATTACAGAAATCTATTTTGTTTTCATTAATATTATTATTGCGGATTTGATAGTTTGATATTCTATGATGGAGGCCCCGTTTTAAAAACGGGGCCTTTTGTATGATATGACGTAATTTGTAAACTATGCTACTTCCTTTTCTTTAGTTTTTCTTACAACTGCTCTCTGATCTTCAGGAGGAGGAGGTGGCACGGCTTCATTGACAAGTTTCGTTATTGCATTGAAGCGAGGAGGACAAACCTGAATACAGGTGCCACATTTGATACACTTATCCTGATCAATGATATGTATTTGGCCCTTCACACTTATAATTGCGTCAACCGGACATCTCCTGGCACAGGTCATGCAAGCCTGGCATTTTGCAGGGTCAATATAATACGATACCACTTCGTTAAGCAACTTTTCTACTTCTTCTTTTGTGAAAAACTCTTCATATTGGTCCTTACTTTCCAGATGTGTACAAAGTTTTTCGTTTTTCATAACTTTTATGTACGGTACCAATTTGCTGATTTCGGCAATTTTTGTATTAAGCTCCTCGCCGCTTATCGTTTCCCCCTCACCTTTACCGAGAGGTCCGATTTCCTTTATCCTTTTTACAAAACTATTTATTGTTTCAACAAAGACATTGGATTCGGAACCTGACATTAGCTGAATTCTCAGCCTGTCAGGGTTTAATCCCATATGTTCCATAATCCTTTTAAAAAGCAGTACCATATTAACTGCTTGGTAATTTCCATGAGTGATATAATTACATTCACCGAGATGACAAGCGCCGATTAACACACCGTCAATTCCCTTCGATAACGCCCTGAGGATAAAGCTCATATCCACTCTCCCAGAGCACATAACCCGAACAAGCCTTATTTCTGTTGTATATTGCAGTCTGGAAACTCCAGCCAGGTCAGCAGCGCCGTATGCTCAGGTGTCACATACAAAACCTATCACTTTCGGTTTAAATTTCACGTTACTCATTGGTTTTCACCTCCATTAATTTGTAGCGGCAGCGGCGTCGATTTGCTGCATGATATTTTCGTCGGTCATGGCGTCGATTTCTGCAATTAACTCTTCATCAGTATAATGTTTTAGTTGTATAGCCCCGGTGGGACACTTGGCGTTGCAAAGCCCGTCACCTTTGCATAGAACTGGATTCACCACAACCTTTTTGCCCTGCTTCGTATCGCTTAGACTTAATGCACCGTATGCACATACATCCACACATGCCCCGCACCCCATGCACCGTTTTTCATCAACCTCACAGACAGAACCAGAAGCTACTACGATATCATTTGAAAGAAGTGTCAATGCCCGGCCTGCTGCTCCGTAAGCCTGGTTTAGGGTTTCCTGGATGAATTTCGGATAGTGGGCCATGCCACAGAGGTAAACACCATCTGTAGAGAACTCCACAGGTCTCAGTTTTACGTGTGCTTCTTTGAAAAATCCGTCCACACTGAGCGTTACCTTGAATAGGTTGGCTATCTCTTTTGTTGCCTCTGACGGAATAACCGCAGCGGCCAAGGCAATAAAATCAGCATTTATTTCTATCTTGTCACCAAGTATGTACTCTGTGGTAGTGACTTTGAGAACGGGGCGACCGTCTTCTTCTGACTCACCCGGTTCTACCTGGGGCGGATCTTCCGGTTCATAACG
>MWEV01000103.1 GCA_002071245.1 Deltaproteobacteria bacterium ADurb.Bin026 | reverse complement strand
TTTCGATATTTAACATTTGAATTTGTACAGGATTTGATTTCATCATGCAAAAAGCGTCCTTGCCCTCTGCATCTTGTCCGAAATATTAAGACCGTGTGCACAATGAGCAACACATTCTCCACAGTTGGAGCACGCCAGGGCGGATTCGCTCCGCCGCAATTCAAGGAAGCTATAAAAGATTATGATAAAGTGATTATGCTAAATCCGAGCATGAGTGTTGCTTATGCGGGTAGAGGCGCCAACTATGCGGCACTGAAAGATTATGAAAATGCTTCCAAAAACCTTAATGTTGCAATAGAGCTTAATCCGAATAATACCGATGCGCTATAATAGCTTAGGTACAGTATATCTAAACACAGGAGGCAAAGCAAAGGCATTGGAGAACTATAAAGCCGCTGCCAGATTAGGCGATAAGGATGCTGTTGATTGGCTTAAAAAAGAAGGCGTCATTCTGGAAAAATAAAAATATATTTTCAAAGCATGTCGTTTTTCCTCTTCCATTTCCTGTGCGATACTATTGCAAACCTGTGGGCTTCGTCGCGCATTTTTACAATTTCTTTAAAAACTAACGATGATTTGGGTAGAACAAGCGGGTTTTTACGATTTGGGATGTAGATTAAATCCTCCATCCCCCTTCGTCTTTCACCTTTTGCAATGCTTATTATATCCCTATCTACAGCCTTATCTCGGAGCGCTTTTACAGCCGCAGAAAGCTGCCCCTTGCCTCCATCTATAATGAAAAGATCGGGTAAAGGACCGAGCTTCCCATCGGCAAGCCTCCTGTTCAAAACCTCGCTGATAGCAGCCACATCATCCATAGATGGTGCAGTCTTTATATGAAAAACCCTGTAGCCAGCCTTCTTCATTTTAAAGTCTTCAAAAACCACCATTACACCGGTGGGATTTGTGCCGTATAAATGTGATATGTCATATATTTCAATACGCTCAGGTTCCTTTTTTAAATGGAGCGTCCCCTTGAACGCCTCTTTCGGCTTGATGGATTCCGGTTCAAGAAGATTTTCAATGGCAAGTCCGAGCACCTCTTTCGAGATTTTATTTTCAGGCCCGTATATGTTCACAACATTGTGTCTTTTTTCCTTAAGGTATTTCTCAAGAAAGGCAATTTCGTCGATATTTTCAGAAAGTACGATCTCGTCTGGAATCGGCCTTGTACTATAATACTGAAACAAAAACGAAGATATGGCACCTTCGTAGTCAACCCTCATAAAAGATTCTTTAAAAAGCCTTCTTTTAAGCAGTACGCCCCTTCTAAAAACAAGTAAAACGATCTTTATACCCGTTTCCCCTTCGAGGAAGGCCCATACATCCCTGTCCTTTCCGAAATGCTCGTGTACACGTTGCTTTTCAACCATACCCTTTATGGCAAAATACCGCTCCTTCAGTTGACCAGCCTCTTCAAATCGCCAGTTTTTGGAGGCATCTTCAATTTTCATCTGAATATTTTTCAATAGTCTCTCGTTCCTTCCAGAAAGCAACTCTGTCAGCTCATTCACAATGTTTTTGTATTTCCCTTCATCCACATGGCCGGCACATGGACCAAGGCACTTGCCCAACTCTTTGAGGATACATGCCCTGTTTCTCTTTTTAAATACCGTATCCTTGCACCTTCTGATAGGGTAGATGGTTTGGACAAGCTTCATAACCTGCTTTACATCACGGGCATGCGGATATGGACCAAAATACAAAGCCCCGTCTTCTTTGATATCCCTTGTAATGTAAAGGGCAGGAAATTTGTCATTTACTGTCAGCTTTAACGAAACATACGTCTTGCCGTCTTTGAGATTTATATTGTATTTAGGCTTGTTTTCCTTTATTAGGTTGCTCTCCAGCAGAAATGCCTCTTTCTCGTTCACCGTTAGCACAATATCGATATCTTCAATATTATTAACAAGTCGGGCTGTTTTTGGATCCTTCCGTCCTTCACGGAAGTAGCTACTTACCCTGTCTTTGATATTTTTTGCTTTACCTATATATATAATGTTACGCTCTTTGTCGCGAAACATATATACACCTGATGATTCGGGTAAGGTGTTTATCTTTGAGTCATCCATAATGCTCAAGAATAACCTGTTACAAATTTTACTCTTAAATCAATAAGTTTGCCTTATACAATCGTGATGTTTTTCGGGCTTTCTGTAAATGAGTATAACGTAGCCACTGCTTCTGTAAAGTAAAACGTTACAAACTTATCGTCGTCAGCACCTTTTGGATAGATCTTTAGAAGATTGGGTGATTCCTCAAACGCCTGGATCTTTGCCTCGCGTGTTTCATCAAACGTTATCCTTCCTCTTGCCCTCAGCCATGAGGTTCCGTCGCCTCCCATAACAGAAATCTCAATATCAGGGTTTTGCAATAACTGCTTATAAACCTCTTTTGTCTTGTTTGTGCAAAAATAAAGCATGTTATTCCTTTTCATACTAAAACCAAAAGGTCTAACCCTTGCCTTGTTTCCATCCACCGTAGCGATATGAAAAACAGGGTTTGCTTTTAAAAAATCATACACACTATTCATGTAAACCTCCCATTAATTAAATATTAATTGTGATCAGATGTTCGCAATTTGACATTTTTGATTTATCATTTAGCAATATCGATACTCTGATTATTTGCTATGTTTAAGCTCAAATCTGGTATCTCCTGCGCGGGTCAAAGAGATCTCTCAGACCCTCTCCAAGCAGATTATATCCCATCACTGTTAAAAAAATTGCAAGCCCTGGGTAGAGGCTTAACCACCATGCAACCTCGATATTGTCTTTGGCCTGCGTGAGAATATTACCCCAACTTGCCGTTGGCGGCTGAACCCCGATACCGAGGAAACTCAGAGCAGATTCTGTAAGTATTGCACCTCCTATTCCAAGCGTTGCAATTACATAAATTGGAGAGAGTGCATTCGGAAGAACGTGCTTGAAGATTATTCTAAATTCAGAAAAACCCATAGCCTTTGCTGCCATAACATATTCCTTGTTTTTGATGCTTAAAATTTCAGCCCTGACAAGTCTTGCAATACCCATCCAACCGGTCATACCTATTACTATCATAATATTCCAAATACTCGGTTCTAAAAGAGCAATTACAGCGAGGATTAAAAAAAAAGTGGGAAAACACATCATCAAATCGACGAACCTCATAATTAGTTCATCAATAATACCCCCATAATATCCAGAGATTGCACCCATTATAATCCCAATAATTACTGCAATGCCGACAGATACAAAACCAACGAGCAAAGAAATCCTACTCCCGTAAACAACCCTTGCAAAGACATCCCTGCCAAGCGTATCCGTTCCAAAGGGATGAGACAGCGAAGGAGATGAAAGCACATTCTTCAAATCAGGCTTTACAGGATTATGAATAGATATGAAAGGTGCAAAGATGGCGCATACAAACATTGGAATCAAAATAACCAACCCTGCCATTGCCAGATTGTGTTTGCGTACTCTTCTCAATAGATCCATCAATTCTCAAAAACACCTTTCTCTGCACAAATCGGTTCGAAACATATACAATCTAACATCAGTTCGTAAGAAAATCTATTCAAAATAGTTTGTTTATATTTTTCCAATATGTGTTACACTTTTAAAACAGATAAATCAATACAGCATCAGGAAAAACAGTGGGAATTTTAAACACATTATTTCGGCATACCACAAGAAAACGATTTTCAGCTTGGCAGATCGAACTCACCACACTTTGTCCTCTTCAATGTACCATGTGCATCAAAGATGAATACAGCAATTGGAAACGGAAGTCTATGGTTGTTGACGATTTTAAAAAGATTGTGCCTTACATGAAAGATGTAGAGAACGTGGTGCTTGAAGGGTGGGGCGAATCGTTGATGCACAAAGACTTGATACAATGTATCCATCTTGTAAAAAAAGAAGGATCACGAGTTGGTTTTGTGACGAGCGGTTCAGGTTTAAACGACAGATACATAGCAAAACTTTTGGAAACAAACCTTGATTTCATTGGATTTTCTTTATCTGGCGCTACACCGGAAACACATAACGCTATCAGGGTAAATTCCGATTTCAATACGCTAATCAATTCTATCATTACGCT
>MWEV01000102.1 GCA_002071245.1 Deltaproteobacteria bacterium ADurb.Bin026 | reverse complement strand
AAATAACCATCTACGAGTCCTATGGCTCTCCTATCATATCCCGTACAGCAATGTTGAGACTTTTATCTTGAAAACTGCTCTTCGTTAAATAATAGTTTGCACCCGCCTCAAGACCTTTTATTCGGTCCTCCTCCCTGTCCTTATATGAGACAATAATAACGGGTATCTGTCTAAGCCTTGGGTCGCTCTTTATCTTCTTGATGAGCTCTATCCCGTTCATTCTTGGCATATCGATGTCTGAGATAACAAGGTCGAATGTTTTAAGCTGTAATGTATTCCATCCGTCAACACCGTCTACAGCGACAGTAACATCATATCCGCTGTTCTCAAGCAATCTACGCTCAACTTCTCGAACCGTCAATGAATCATCAACTACAAGAACACGCTTTCTCTTGCCTTCTGAAACCTGGTTTCTTTCTCCAACCTTATGAAGCCTCCCGTGTGTGAGAAGATTATCGATAGAGCGAACGAGGTCATCGACATCGAGGATAAGGACAGGCGAACCATCCTCAAGTATCGCACCAGCACTGACATTTGGAATTCTGCCGAGACGTGCATCAAGCGGAATAACCACAAGCTCACGCTCACCGATAAAATTGTCCACAACAAGGCCATAGCGGTTCAGACGGTCACTGATAACCACAATAAACAACGCTTGCGTCTTGTCATCAGGGGCAGGAATCTGAAGTACCTGGTGTGCATCAACAATACCTATATGTTCGTTCTCAAAGACATAAAATTGCTTGTCCTCCAATATTTTAAGTCTATCTGGACTTGATTCAATGATACGGTCAATCCTGCTCAAAGGTATTGCATAAGGTTCATCACCTATATCCACAATAAGCGTCCTCAAAACTGAAAGCGTCAAAGGTAACTGCAGATAAAATGATGTCCCCTGCCCTGGCTTTGTGTCCACACGAACTGTGCCGCCCACTTCTTGAACCATCGACATAACAACGTCAAGACCAACACCTCGACCCGATACCTCTGTAACCGCATTCGCAGTGGAAAAACCTGGAAGAAAAAGAAAATCAAACAGTTCACCATCCAAAAGATTCGTTGCTATTTCCCTTGAAGTATGACCCTTCTCTACTACCTTCTGGCGAAGCCTTTCAATATCTATACCTCTTCCGTCATCAGAAACCCTAACATAAAGCATCCCGGAGCTATGCCTTGCCTCGAGCGTCAAAGTGCCTTCGGCCTTTTTGTTGGCTGCAAGCCGCTCTTCAGGCGTTTCCAGCCCATGATCAATAGCATTACGGATTAGATGTGTCAGTGGCGCTTCAAGTTTTTCGAGTATATCTCTATCAATCCTTGTTGTCTCACCGAGAATTTCAAAGTTTGCCCTTTTGCCCATTTTTTTTGCAATGTCACGAACCATACGTGGAAAACCTGGTAAACCATCTGAGAAAGGTCTCATCCTGATCTCTACAACCTCGTTGTACAACTTATCTGCCAGGCGTTCGAGATTACGAGAAAAATGCTCAAAATCAACAATCTGTTCAACAAGCAAGTCGTTTATCTGGTCAAACTGCTTCAGTGATTCACTGAATCTTTCTCTTACCTCCTTTGATAAGGCAGTGCTTTTTGCAGATTCAAATATACTCCCAAGCAGATTTCCAAGCTCAAGATGCCAATCCTTTATCTTCAAAAGAGATACAGAAAATGGTTTTGTTGATCTCGCCTGAACGAGACATTCTCCTGCAAAGCCCATCAGACGATTGAGGCTTTCCGAAACTACCCGGACAAAGCTATCTTCTTCCTTCTCAAGCGGTTTTGCCTTTAAAACATCCTCTCTTTTTTCAGGTACTGGGATTTTTTCCTGTGATATCCGCGGTGGTTCTTCGTGCTCAATAGTAGATGGTCTTGTGTTTTTTGTATTTGGTATGTCAGGTGTTTTTCCTGTTAAAATCCCTCTGATACTCTGGCTTATTTTATCAATAGACTCAGCTTCATCTTTCAGCCACTGGGGCATTGACCTTATCTCGACAGCGGCAAGCCTGACAAATAAATCGTTGCCTTTTAAAAGCAAGTCAATATCATCAGAAGATAATGACATTTTACCATGCTGAGCAGCAGATAAAACATCCTCTATCGCATGGGCAAGGGAAACGACCAGGTCAAGTCCAACTATGCGCGCAGCACCTTTAATCGAATGAGCAGCTCGCATAAGAGGCTCAATTTTCTCCGGAGCAGGATTCTGCTCCACCTCAACAAGACCCACCTCTAAGAGTTTTGTATAATTCTCCAATTCAATACGGAAAAGATCGAGCATCGAAAGGTCTGCTATATCTATGCTATCCTTGTCTTTCAACCCCCAAGGCTCCTTTTAAACGAATCGACAAGTTTATTCTCTCCCAATAAACCAACCTTTTTTTCATCAAGGTCAAAAACTCCATCAATAAGCGTTTGCGGAGCCTTTGTTAGAGTCACAGGCGGTTCTTTTACATCGCTTAAAGATATTCGATATACACCAAGTATTTCATCTACTGGAAATACATACCTCTCGCCATCTTTACTCACCACTATCATTCGTTCGTAGATCGTTGTATCTATGTCTTTTCTTGTCTCTTCGACCGAATACTCCATAAGGTCGGCTATTGATACACATAAAAGCAACTCGCCATTTATGTTTGTAACACCTTTGAGTACATTGTTGGTTCTCAAGGGGATACGGTGCACAGGGCGGATATCCGTCGTTTCTTGTAAGTATAATGTCTTATATGCCAGCCACTCGTCTTTTATCCTGAATACAATGACAGATATGGTATCCAGTGCCTCTTTTTCCTTGGCGCCGATTAAGTTTTCCGTCCATTCTTTGAGAATATCTTCAGAGACCTCCCTGTCAAACAGTCTTCTACCGGCCTTATTATATTCTTTGCAATTGCGGCAATGCACCAATTC
>MWEV01000101.1 GCA_002071245.1 Deltaproteobacteria bacterium ADurb.Bin026 | reverse complement strand
CGAATTGCTTGGAAAGGAATCGATGTTCTTGGTGATGCCTGAAGACAGAGATTTTGCAAAAAAACGGGCGATTGAGATGTTGAAAAATGAAAAAATACTGCCTTACGAGATAAGGGTTCTGGCTAAGGAAGGAAAAATAGTATGGATTCTCCAGTCAGTAATCTCAATAAGATTCAAGGGAAGACTTGCGGTCCTTGGCAATTTTGTGAATATTACCGAGAAGAAGCTGATGGAAGAAAAACTCCGCAACATGTCAATTGTAGACGATTTAACGCAGCTCTATAACAGAAGAGGTTTTTTTATGCTTGCTGAACAACAGATGAAGATTTCGAAACGTAATAACAAGGAGATGTTGTTCTTTTTCATAGACCTTGATGGCTTAAAATCGATAAACGATACACATGGCCATCAGGAGGGGGATGTTGCGCTGATCGGGGCTGCGGGTATATTGAAAGAGACGTTCAGGGATACAGATATTATAGGCAGGATTGGTGGTGACGAGTTTGCGGCGCTTGCGGTGGGTACAAGCGAAACAACCAGAGGATTGCTCATGAAACGTCTCAATGAACATATTGATTCTTATAATGAAAGTCCTAAGGGTTGTTACAGGATGTCAATGAGCGTTGGCATTTCAGTATATAATCCAGAAAACCCCAGTACGATCGATGAGCTTATGTCAGTTGCGGATACTTTGATGTATGAGAATAAAAAAAGGAAAAAGTGTTGAGAACAGAAGGCCTCTGAATGTACGAAGAAAGGTTCTACAGGGGTTTTACACAACCGAATGGTCTGGTGTGTTATGAGGTAAAGTACAAGGAAACAGACCTTTTATGCTGCACTAAAGGAAATCTCAAGGATTTTATCGAGGATAGGGTGCTTTTTTATCGGCACCAGCTTGAAGAATATATAAGGCTAAAACCTGTTTTTATGCACAGTTTGGTACCTGTTGAGTATGACAAATTTGCCCCCGTTATAGTAAGGGAGATGGTAGAGGCGTCCAGTGAGATCGGCGTTGGCCCCATGGCAACGGTTGCAGGTGCTATTGCAGAGTTTGTGGGGCGTGATATAGACAAACTTTCAGACGAGTATATTGTCGAGAATGGAGGAGATGTCTACCTTAAGACGCAGAAAGAAAGGGTTTTAATGGTTTATGCAAAAGACTCTCCATTCAGCAAACGGATTGGCATTAAAATACCGCCAGATGAAGAGCCTTATGGTGTTTGTACTTCTTCAGGAACAGTGGGACATTCGTTGAGTTTCGGCAGGGCAGATGCAGTCTGTGTGGTCGGAAAATCATCGCTTTTTATGGATGGACTTGCAACTTATATATGTAATGTTGTAAAACAGAAGAACGATATTCCCCTCGCCATTGAGAAGGGCAGGATATTCAAGGGTGTCAAAGGTATCCTGATTATTGTAGGTGAACATCTCGGTGCATGGGGAGACATTGAGATAGTGAAGATATAAAGATTACCTGTTACAAAACGCAAATTTTAACAGCCTTTAGTCATGAGCATAGAGGCATAGGCGAATCAGCTATAAACGTGAGGAAGATATGAAAAAGAGAATAATTATCAGATTTAAAAGAAAAACGATCGATAAGCCCATAGTATACAGGCTTGCGAGGGATTATGATTTGATTTTCAATATCCTTAGGGCAAATGTATTTCCAAGGGCAGACTCAATGATGGTATTGGAAATCGAAGGTGAAACAGAAAACTTCAATAAAGGAATCGATTATTTAAAGGGTCTGAATCTTGATATCGAACCGATAGAGCAGGATATAAACAGGGACGAATCAAAATGTGTGCACTGCGGTGTATGTACGAGTGTGTGTGCTCCCGAAGCAATTTATATAAACAGGGAAAACATGAAGGTTGAGATCGATTACGAAAAATGTGTGGCGTGTGAATTATGCGTAAAGGTTTGTCCTGTCAAGGCAATGAGCGTGTCCTTTGAATAGTGCATTTTTTAAGTGATGTATGAAATATCAGGTGGTGAGTCTTAAATGAGAAAAAATATGTATAAGATTGTTTTTTTCATTATCTTTGCGTTTGTTCAGTGTGTATTAATTGCATGCCCTTGTTTTTCTGAAGATAAAATACCCAATGGTTTTATCGATTTAGAGAAAGTGATACCTTCTGCGGTCCTTGATATGCGTTATTTTGGTATGCACAATTTTGTGGGCGAGAAGGTAGATGGTTACAATGCACCAAAGTGTTACCTCACAAGACGTGCTGCAGAGGCATTAAAAAAGGTGCAAGACGAGTTGAGCGGTTTTTCTCTTTCGATTAAGATTTATGACTGTTATCGCCCCCAACAGGCGGTTGACCATTTTGTCAGATGGGCGAAGGAGGTTGACAACACAAAGACAAAAGTTGAGTTTTACCCTACCATAGATAAGAGAAATCTTTTCAAGGATGGTTATATAGCGGAAAAGTCAAGTCATAGCAGGGGAAGCACGGTTGATTTAACGATTGTTCCGGTGCCTGTCCCAGAACAGGAAATCTATAAACCGGGACAACCTTTGTTTGAGTGCTATCTTCCTGCAGGAAAACGTTTCAAAGACAATAGCATAGACATGGGAACGGGTTTTGACTGTTTTCATGAATTATCTCATCCTGCGAACAAAAAGGTGGAACCCCAGCAGAGGATAAACAGGTTATTGCTTAAGACGCTTATGGAGAGGCATGGTTTTGTGCATTATGACCAGGAATGGTGGCACTTTACGCTGAAAGATGAGCCATTTCCAAACACCTATTTTAATTTTCCAATCAATTAGCGTCTCATATCTTTCATGAAATTTTATATACACACGACAGGTTGCAAGGCGAATCAATGGGATTCTTATATAATCCAGGAGGAACTCATTAATGCAGGGATGAAGATTGCGAACACCCTGTCGCAGGCTGATTTGATAGTTATAAATGCTTGTACTGTAACAGAAGGGGCAGACAGGGATATCAGGAGATTTATCAATCGTTGCAGGAGACTTGATCATAAGGGGAAAATCATACTTGTTGGATGCCAGCCGCAGGCACATCAGAAAGATACATTTGGGGTAGATCTGATACTTGGTCAAAATGAAAAATATTTTATAAAGGCGTTTATCTCAGAAAATGGTAATTTTATTGGCGATAGGGATAAGATTGTACTCGAGGAAATCCCCAAAAATTCATCTCGGTTCCAGATCGGCAAAACAAGATTTTTTTTCAAGATTCAAGACGGGTGCAACAGGTTTTGCAGTTACTGTATTGTTCCTTATGCACGGGGGATCCCAAGGAGCAGGCCTTTATGCGATGTGCTTGGTTTTCTAAAGGTTTTAAAAGAAAGAGGCATTAAAGAAGTCGTATTGACCGGGATTGAGATATCTGAATACCGTGATCCGTTGACAGGTGCTGGTCTGAATGAGTTGTTGAGGCAGATAGAGGGTTGCGAAACACCGGAGCGTATAAGGCTGAGTTCGATAGACCCCCTTTATATGGACGATGAATTCATCAATATTATTTCTGAATCGAAAAAGATCGCAAAAAGTCTTCATATTCCTTTGCAGAGCGGGTCTGACAGGATACTTGCGTTTATGAACAGACATTATTCTCAAGCCTATATTAGAAACATGCTTGGCAATCTGAACAAAAAGATCCCTGACATAGGCATTGGTATCGATGTTATCGTCGGGTTTCCTGCTGAAGACGAAGAGGACTTTGAAAAGACATATAATCTGCTCGATACGATCGGTATCTATTATCTCCATGTATTCCCTTTTTCAGCAAGGCCTGGTACAGTAGCTGCATCTATGAACAAAAAGGTGCCTGAGCATATAATAAAGGAAAGGGTGCGCAGGCTGAAGAACCTCGACGCACAAAAAAGGGAGGCATTTTACACACGATTCGTCGGAACTGAAAGACAGATGATTGTAGAGGGTAAACTTTACAAAAACCTTTATATGAGAGGGTATACGGAAAACTATATCCCTGTGTATATCCCATATGATAAATTACTTGAAAATAG
>MWEV01000100.1 GCA_002071245.1 Deltaproteobacteria bacterium ADurb.Bin026 | reverse complement strand
ACGTTTAGTATTTGAAAAAGTTTTCTATATTTTTATAGATTTCATCAAATAATCCGCATTTGTTTTAATATTCTCAAACTTCTTTTAGCAAAATACAAGCATCAACGATGTACCGTTAACAATCCACATGAAAAAAGGATGAAAAATCGAGAAAAAGCCTATCATCCTTTACATTTCCGATACGGTAAATAGCATTTCTGTCATAATGTACAAAAACCCTTTTTCCAGCAAGTTGAGACCACCTTTTTACCTCAACAACATGCATCAGGATATTAATAAAATTGAAAAATCTCAAATTAGAATAAATAAAATCGATTGTTATATGCTCTGTTTCTTTATTTTCCAATAGAAAATCCATTGTGATGGTCAGATTTGCCTTATTTTTTCTGTTTTCAGTTCTTATGTCAGCAGATATTATTTTAACAAGTTCTTTTTTGTAATTGCTTTCCATGTTTTATTCTCGATTTTGCATTATACCAGATTTTTCAAGTGAATAATATGTTTTCTATTCGTCGGCAAACCTTCAATAACCTCCTTCAAGGCAAACCGTGAACTGTAGCCATTCTATTACCGGACATCCCTTCTTACCAGGATTAAGCAAGAATTTATCAATATTAAGTACACCACGGCCAAAACGTTGAATTTCTTCTATTTCTTGAATCTCTACCCTACAGCTTGATCCATAACCGTCAATACCCTTTCCCACTTCAGGCGAAAAGACGAATTCCCTTGGATTGGCCGGAACATTATTGTTGAGATATTCACGTGTAGCACATTCTGCAGGGTTCTCTAAGAAATGCCAGCCTTCTATGAATCTTGGATTTGGAACAAAATGGGACAATTAAACAGAGTGTTTGGTTGATAATTCGGTTCTGTCTGTAACTGCTTATGGCATGTCAAGAAGCACCATATTGGAGTTGGGATCAAGGTCCCTTGTTGCATCGATGCCCTTCAATTCAAATATGATACCTTCAAGTATAATAAAAGTCTCTGCCATCTCCCGAAGACACCCTGCTTTCATGCGGTCATGTTTGCCATATGCACCATGAAAATGAATCCTCGGCTCATCTTTATGCCAGAAAATAGTGCCTATCCCGACCATCTCGTGGCTTTCGTCCAGTGCCCGCCACACAGGTATCGGTGGCAACTCGTCCTTTTCTGGACCAACAACAATCCTTGCGTTTTTTATGCCTCCTAAAAGATAAAAAATACTCGCCCTTATGCCCTCTTTTTTTACAATATCAATCAGACCTTCGAGGATAGCATCCCCATCTTCAAACTTAACAACAATTACCCTTGCGATCTCCCCTGTTTGATATTTCACTTTATCTCCTGCAACAATTAATATGGAAATATGAGATTGATCCCTTTTTCATTTGCATCTTCTAATATGCTTATAGCAAAAATAATATATAAACTGCATTTGTCGTAAGTCTTTCGTGGTACTGGAAATCTGGATGTTCAGCCAGCCCTCTAATCCTCCAACCCTCTAATCCTCCAACCTGCATATCTATTCTTAGATATTCACCATTCGGATTTTTTTCACAGGTCTATCACCTTTGCCTCGATCATGCCGTCAATCTTCAATATCTCATCAAGAACATGGCTTCTTATTGGATCATCCACAGAAACAAATGCAAGTTCTTCACCACTTTTCTGTCTCGACACGCCAAAACCGGCTATGTTTATATTATGGTCCCCCAGTATTGTCCCTACCTTTCCAATAATCCCCGGTCTGTCAAAAATTTTGAAATGGAGGAAAGTACCTTTAGGGATTACATCAAGGTGAAAACGATCAAGCAGCACTATTCTGCCTAATTTATCTGAGAAGACTGTTCCTGCAATATTCATCTCTCCCTGGTCTGTCCTCAGGGTAAATATTATAAGGTCATTGAACTTGTCAAACTGTGCCGTTTTTGTCTCCTCTACAACTATATTCCTATCCTTTGCAACATACGGTGCATTGATATAAGTTACTGATTCCTGAATACTCACGCTCAAAATACCCTTCAACCCGGCGATCGTAAACGGCTGGAAACTGAAAGGCACATCAAACTTTCTCTCACAGAGGTCTTCTTCAAAGTTTTTCCCTACCATCACAATCTGAATCATCTCTGGTCTGCCCTTTGCAAGCTGGGCAGCCAATTTTCCCATCTTCTCAGTAAGATCAAAGTAGAGTTGAAGATTATCAGGAAGCTGCGATTTCATAAAAGGGATATTTATTGCGTTGAGATACGGCCTGCTGTTTAAGGCGTTGGCAACCTGTTCAGCGATAATAACCGAGACGGCCTCCTGTCCCTCCATCGTGTTGGCACCAATATGAGGCGTTGCAAAGACATTCTCGAGTTCAAGTAATTTATTACTCTCAGGAGGTTCCTTTTCAAATACATCAACACCAGCAGCGAACACCTTTCCAGATTTAAGGGCATTATAAAGATCGTTTTCATTAACTATGCCTCCCCTTGCACAGTTCACAAAAATGATATTATCCTTCATCAATTCGATCTCTTTTGCCGTTATCATATTTCTTGTGGCTGCCGTTAACGGCGTATGAAAGCTAATAACATCAACCTCTTTAAGAAGGTCTTTGAGGTTGTCGAATAAAATAACCCCAAGGGAATCCGCTTTACTTTTCTTGATATAAGGGTCATATGCAATAATCTTCATCCCGAAGCTCTTGGCTCGTATCGCAACGTTGCTTCCTATCCTACCAAGTCCGACAATACCAAGGGTTTTATTATAAAGCTCGATACCCATAAATTTTTTCCTATTCCATTTTCCTGTTTTCAACGAGTCATTAGCAAGCGGTATCTTACGGGCAGCAGCAAGCATTATGCCTATTGTAAGTTCTGTTGCGGCAAGCGTATTACCTGTAGGCGCATTCATGACTATTATCCCCTTTTTACTCGCTGCTTCTATGTCGATATTGTCAACTCCCACACCAGCTCGCCCAATTATTTTTAATTTTCCCGGATTTTCGACCAAACTTGCAGGTATATTTGTACCACTTCTGGTGATAATTGCATCATATTCACCTATGATTTTCTCCAGTTCTTCGCTTTTAATACCTGCCTTTATCTCAACATCAATATTTCCTTCGCGTGATAAGATATCTATCCCCTCTTTTGATATGTTATCGGTAACAAGAACCTTAAATTTATCCATAACAAAACTCCTCTATTTTTCAGGATATGTTTATTTGTGCTTTTAATTACAATGGCCTAAGATACACAATATTTCGATTTTTTTCAACAAGCCTCTTATTTTAAAAAATCTGCCAAATCCTCTATAATGTGGCTGTATGTATTGTAGCCGCTTCTCAAAACGCCAGAGTATCCGCCACCCGGGTTACCCCATGCGCTCGCCAGATAAAGCCCCTTAACAGGTGTACGGTTATCAATCCGGCTCAAGAAGCTGTTGTCTATAGACTCATCATAACCATATATAGCGCCTTCATGGTTGCGGGTAAAAAACCAGTTTGTCAGGGGTGTTGCTGATTCAACCACATCTATCATAGAAGAAAGTCCAGGGATAACATAATCCTCTGCCTTCCTTATGAGGATTTTTGTCCATCTCTGTTTTTCTTTCAAATAGGATTCTTTCAAGCCTTTCTTGTAATCTGATTCAAACCTGCGCCAGTATTCATAGCCACATAGAGACATCACGCTGACCGTACTACAACCAGGCCTGGAATAACCTTTAAAAAGATTGTCATAAATCGTTACTGTAAAACCGCTTCTTTCGATATCACCCATTAGACAAGCCTGATATTCCATCTCTGGGTCGTCAATAGATACATGTGTAGAATAGTTCTTTATCATATCCTTCACATCTTTATTTAAGCCAAGCCATACAATAAACGAGGAAAGACTCGCTCGGTATTGCTTTATTTTGTCCACATAATCATCTGGCAGACTGCCGACTGGAAGCATACGCATAAACGTATCAGGCGCATTTGCATTACTAACAACAATTCTCGCAGGGATCGTCTTTCCGCCTGAAACCTCAATGCCTTGTA
>MWEV01000099.1 GCA_002071245.1 Deltaproteobacteria bacterium ADurb.Bin026 | reverse complement strand
AGATATTTTTTCTCCACCTAAAACAACTTCCACGCCCAGATAAACCTGCTATTTTGCGATTTCGTTATGGTCTTTTCGGTCATGCAAGTGTAAAGTAGATACGGCAGGTGTCGCGTGCTGGATATTTGCAGTTGCCGCTATCCCGACAGATCTTCCTGTTAGTTTTGCGCCTGCAGGATTCAAGATAATAATTTGATATAGATAGAACATAGTTTTTTATTTTAAAATATAGAAAAAGACGGAATGAGCAAACACCCTTTTAGAATATATTCTTTCAAACCAGATGATGCCACTGGTGTTGCACAGCTTTTTAGAGAGGTTTATGGGGATGGATATCCGATTAAGATAGTCTATAACCCCGAACAACTTGTCACTGCTTTTGAAAATAACGAATACATCCCTGTCGTTGCGAGAACACCAGACAATAGAATCGTGGGCTTCTCATCATTATATCGGTCTGCACCGCACAGAGGTGTTTATGAGGCCGGTCTATTCCTGGTCTTACCTGATTACAGAAACACGTATATATTCGGCATGTTGTCTAAACATGCCGTAAAGATTGCACCTACAATCCCCGGATTAGATGTACTCTTTGCTGAAAACGTCTGCAACCATACGCTCACACAAAGAGCAGGAATTTTGTTCAAGCATATAGAAACCGCAATTGAAATCGACCTTATGCCTGCGGATGCTTATGAAAGGATGGACGCTACCCCAGGAAGGGTATCCACAGTAAATATGTTCAGAACTTTTGTTCATAACCCCCACATCGTGTATGTCCCTGCAGTTTATGAAGCCCCTGTCCGCTATATCTACGATGGGTTTGATGATAACCGCACATTGATATTGTCAACCGACACCCTCCCTTCAGCAAGCTCTACCGAAATAAACACTCAGTTCTTTGACTTCGCTCAACTAGTGCGGGTCACTGTTTATCATGCAGCCATCGACTTTGAGAGGGCGTTTGATATAGAGGAAAAACGCATAAAGGACAGGCATTGTGCGGTCATCCAGGTGTGGCTCAAATTGTCATGGCCATGGACTGGTGCTGTCGTAAATATTTTAAGGGATAGAGGCTTTTTTCTTGGTGGTATCCTCCCCCGATGGTTTGGTGAGGACGGTTTTCTTATGCAAAAGATACTTCATCGGCCAAACTGGGAAGGCATTAGCCTGCACACCAACCGAGCAGCACAGATCCTTGGTTTCATAAGAAACGATTGGGAAAGAACGCAAACAGAAGACCGTACCTGAATAGAAAGACCTCTCGAAAAGGGGCATATATATCTACGGCAAACAACAAAGTATTTCAGTCGCTGTCCTTTGCACCAGCTAAATGAAAAAACTATACGTATTATAATATAGAATGGTGACTCTGACGCCATCCCGGCACTGAGCGGTTGTCTTTTACGGCACAGAGGATAAATGAAGATGTTTTTTTAGTGTTGACATAAAAACAAAAAAATATCAGGATAACACAAGAAAAATGGCAATATCTCTTACAATTTGAGGAGGATATCGTGAAATCAAAAGATTTTAATATAAATAGCGTTTTAAACCTTATTGCAGTCTCTTTTTTATGCTTGATGCTTTTTTATGGAACAACATCGGGTGAAGAACAAAAACCAAATGAATTAGCAAAACAAAACGACAAAACACCACAGAAACTCAGTATCGAAGAGCAGGAAAAACTTGCAAAGGACCTGTTCTCGATAATGATTAAAACCGACAACCAGGATTTCAAAACATTTATTAGCCTCTATGAACGTGTCATCAAAGAGTGTCCGGATACAGAAAAGGCACAGATTTCACTTTGGCGTCTGTCAAACCTCTATCAATTTGGAATGGACAAGCCGGATAACAAAAAAGTCGTTGAACTTATGGAATACCTCATTTCACGTTATCCCGATTCACCTCTCTTACCGAATGCAAAACAGCGTTTATTGAGGACATATGAAGATATCGGCGAAATGAAAAAGGCATTGGAACTATATGAAGAACTTTTCAATGCAAATCCGGATGCCATGAATGACTCAAGGGTTGCTGCAACAATGCTTGGTTATGCAAAGGCACTCTCAGCAACGGGTAACAAGAGAAAGGCTTTGGAGCTATACAAAAAGGTTTGCGATTTCGGCGACAAAATTGAAGATTTTCTTGTCGATGCAGCAAAGGATGCAATACAGGAACTCAATAATAAATAATGTACGTTTTCAAAACTTTTTAAAAAACCATATCATAGAAAAGCACAGCATCTGATTGCAAGAGCAAAAAGGCTGTAAAGGCCTGTCAGTTTAAAAGCCTGAACACCTACCAGCCTTTTTTGCTTAACCCACAAAAAGAACCTGTTATTTGTCCGTCATTTTTCTTTAATTGCCTTTTTAAATTCCTCAATGCCTATCCGTTCAATGAAACGTGCTGTTCTTTCCTTTGGTTTCGCATTGCTGCTATAATAGGCAAAGCATCTCTTGGCAAGGTCAATCACTTCTTCGTCACTTAAATCTTCAGCAATTACATCTCCAATCCTTGGTTTTCCCCCTGAGTTTCCACCAAAAATTACTGTCCACCCTGATTTTTTTCCAAATGCTCCAAAATCCTTTACATAACCCTCGCCACAATTCATAGGACAACCCGATATACCAATTTTTGCCTTTGCTGGTGTTTGCATTCCAACAAAAAGTTCTTCGAGTTTTCCGCCTAGCCCTAAGGAATCCAGAATGCCAAACTTGCAGACCGCTGTGCCGGGACATGCCTGTACATAATGGACACATACCTCTACTGCGGGTCCTACCCCCAAACCAAGCTCCTGCCAGATCTGCGCTACAGCCTCTGGTTTTATTCCAACTAGCGCCATTCTTTGGGCGGATGTAATTTTAATAATAGGGATCTCGTGTTTTCTGGCAACCTTTGCTATGTTTTCGAGGACATCAGGTGTTACCAGCCCCATTGGTGTTCTTGGCACTATGGCATATGTTGCCTTATCCCTTTGAATTATTGCACCTTCTAATGAACTTTCCATATTATCCCTCCAGGCATTAATAATAGTTGATTAAAAATATGTTCTAAACTATTCTACCATCTTAAACCATATTTTAGAAGAGTTTAAAAAGGGTTTGTACTTCTATTTATCATCAAAACACTGACCGATATCTCGAAACGTTTGCTTTTGATGTATAATACCTTTGATCCCTGATGTCAATCGCAAACACAATATGTTTTCATGCAGCATCTTTCATCATATAAAATTGTCTAATATATGCAACATGCAATAGGTATCCAAGCCTTTTTTGCCTGCGCTGTCTGCTATAAAATATCTCCATATATTCCGTTATCTCTTCGATTGCCAGTTCCCTTGTTCTGCAATATTTATGTAATGACAAATGTGGGATTATATATCACAGAAAAAACATAAAAAGTAGCAATGAGGATACAAAAAGAAGAGGGGTTGGGGTTATGCAAAGGTCTCGATCTATATAAAGAATAATCTAATATGCATCCGATGCCTTTAACAGGCCCTTTTGTCTGATTACCTCATATATCGAAACCGCAAAACACGTAGCTACATTCAGGGATGAGAAGATACTATTCGTTGGAATCCGTGCAATGGCATCGCATTTGTCTCTTGTGAGCCTCCTCAACCCTTCTTCACTGCCGAATACCAGACAAGTGCGCCCCTTTAAATCTATATCAAAAAGCGGGGTTTCTCCTTTTTCATCGAGACAGTAACAAAAAACGCCTGCATCCTTCATCTCATCGATATAACGTGCAAGATTTACAACCTTAACTATTTTTACATGCTCAATGCCACCTTTTGATATTTTAACAACTGTTTCTGTAATTCCGCATGACCTGTCCTTTGGAATAATTATGGCATCGACACCCAGACACGCTGCACTTCGTATGATGTTGCCAAGGTTTTGAGGATCAAAAATTCCGTCAAATGCGCAAAGTGTACATATCTTCTTCTGTCTTACCTCTTTTAGCAATACATCCTGGTCAGTATAAATTATCTCTTCTCTTTCAAGAACGACATGCGATCTGACGTCTTTGAATTTTCTTATAAAAGCATCTTTTAGTATTATCTTAAAAGGTATACCCTGTCTTTTTAATTCCTTTATAATATCCTGAGAAACACCTTCAAAACCCTTTTCAATCCAAATTCTGCGGACATATTCAGGATTGTTTCGGATAACGTTGAGGATGCTGTTTTTATCAACTAGATAGGGCATCATCGATATCTTTATAAATCTTCTCGAAAAGCGCATGTGGATTGTCGCTTTCTCTCACCGCCCTGCCAAGAACGATATATGTTGCACCTTTGAGAATAGCCTCTTTCGGTGTTATTGTACGCCTCTGGTCATCCTTTTTGTCGTCAAGCCTAATCCCAGGTGTCAGTATAATAAAATCATTGCCACATAATTCGCGTATCATCTCGATCTCGCTTCCACCAGCAACCACACCATCAAGCCCTGCCTCTTTTGCAAGCAACGTAAGATTTTTTGTCAACTGATTAACAGATATATTAATGCCCATGCCCATAAATGCCTCATCATCCATACTCGTAAGAACTGTAACACCTATTATCTTTGGTCTCTGTAATTGCAATTTTTTTGAGGTGTTGACAAGGGTTGTTTTCGCATCCCTCATCATGTTAAAACCGCCCATTGTGTGGATATTGAACATATCAACGCCGAGTTTCACTGCCTCGATTGCCGCCTTTGATACGGTATTGGGTATATCATGATACTTTAAATCAAGAAAAACCTTCGAATTTTTCATATTTATGAAATCAACAATTTTTGGACCGCAATGCGTAAACAACTGTTTGCCGACCTTAAACATACCCACATGCCCCCTGTATTCCATGACAAGTTTCTGGGCTTCTTCAAAGTGTTCTACATCAAGGGCAAAGATCAGTTTTTCCTTTGGGTCCATGGTTCCTCCTGTTATTGATTTACAATCAACGACACATAACTGATTGACAAATTCTAAAATCTCCATTGAATTATGGTTGCAAAACTTCTTTTACCCTTTTTTTATCATGTTGTAAAGAGACCTTTTAAAGATTTTTGATGTTTTAATAATCAATGCCTATTGCAGATTTTACACCAGAATTAAAAATATGTTTTATTTGTTTCATTTCTGTAACGATATCTGCCAATTCCACTATCTCTGAAGGCGCACCCCTTCCTGTTATAATTACATGAAGGGTGCTATCTTTTTTATATAAAAATTCAACAACCCTTTTTACGGGAAAAAGACCAAGGTGCAGCACCACGTTGAGTTCATCGAGCACAAGGATATCGTATTTGCCTTTTTCAAGCATCTTTTCCATAAACCGCCAGGCATTTTCAACCGCTTCCTTGTGGGCAACCCGTTCAACATCATGAAATACAAAACCCATACCAAAAGGGTATATCTCTATTTCTTTCACAACCGATGGACAAACAGTTTGTTCACCTGATGTGCCGCCTTGTTTTATGAATTGAATCACAAGCGTTTTCATACCCCTCCCGCTTGCCCGAAG